>CAMYZR010000366.1 GCA_947303905.1 uncultured Atopobiaceae bacterium | reverse complement strand
ATTGAAGTCAAAGTCGTAATCGTAGGGGTCGGTGGTGGGGGTGCTGTAGCTGCTACTGCTGCCAAGCTCCTCTGCGACAAGGGTGCTCACGAGCGACATGCAGCCGGAAAGCCCCGTTCCCACGAGCAGCATGAGACCTATGGCGACAGCCGCAATCACGTATGCGAAGTTGCCCGAGTCTGAGTTCGAGGGCGACGTGGTCCCTGACGCGGTCTCAATCACATGGACGTCCCGAGACTGTCCCTCATCGAAAGTTGGCATTGCAATCCTCTCTCACATGAAAGCGAAGCTGCGGGCATCACGGCAAGCTCAGGCCGTAGCTTCGCCGGGTGTCATCTACAGATGCTCCGAGGCAAACACCTGGTCCCAGAACATGCCCAGGGTCATTACCAGCTTACGGTCCGCGGGCAGCCAGTCAAGCGTCGGCAGCTCGTCACGGTTCACCCAGCGCCCCTCGTCATGCTCGCTCAAGCTGATGCTCTCGCCGGGCAGGAGGTTGCAGACATAGCAGTCCATGTGCAGGTGAAACTCGGGGTAGTCGTGCTCGACGCTGTCAAAGAGCCAGAGCGTCGAGAGGTGCACCCCCAGCTCCTCGTCGAGCTCGCGCCTGAGCGCATCCTCACCCGTCTCGCCGGGCTCTACCTTGCCGCCCGGAAACTCCCAGCCTGCGGCGACGCCCCGCTGTGCCTGGGGCTTGTGCGCGCAAAACACGAGCCCGTCACGCTCGATGATGGCGGCAACGACACTGATGGTCTCCACGCATGCTCCCCTCACGGGTTCCGTCAATACCTCATACGCGAGTCATTCTAGCCCCTCGGAACGGCACAGGCACAAGCTTCACCTAAAACAGAGGAGGGCCGCAGGTGTCTGCGGCCCTCCCGACAGGATGATGGATGGCTAGACTAGAGCTCGATGCCACCGTACATGGCGGAAACGACTGCATCCATGCTCGAGTCATCGACTTCCCACTCGCCATCGACCTTGTTCAGGCGCAGCGTCGCATCGGTCGAGACGGTCTCCTCGGAGGCGTCGAGCTTCTCGTAGATCTTGTTGAAGAAGATCTTCATGAACTCGTTGCGGCCGTTATCCCCGTTGATAACGTCAGCGTACTCATCGATGTGCTCGGTCATCTCGGCGGTCGCATCCTCGACAACGGAGCCGAGGTCGGCATTGGTGAGCGTGAGGTCCGCACTTGCGGTATCGCCGTCCACCGTGACCTTGTTGACCTTGTAGTCGAAGTGCTTGAAGCTGTGGCCGAGGAACTCGTAGATGTCGATGTCATACTCCTCGAGGGTGGAGAGATCCATCTCGTCCTCGTTGACGAACTTCTGGAGGTTCTCCTTCGTCGGGTTCTTGAAGACATCCATGACCTCGGAGACGCTCGCGCGGATGAGCTCCTCGTCATTCTTGCCACAGCCATTGAGGCCCACGGCGAGGCCGAACGCCAAGACGCAGGACACGATGGTGGTGATGGCGCGCAGAGCGCCGGTACGCTTGCTCATACTCTCCCCAATTCTCTAGAGAACAAAAGTGGATACATCATAGCAAAAAGGTAGTGGGCTTTCAGAAAGCGTGCCGCACGGGCAGGAGTCGGCCACTAGGTTGCGGGCGGCCTCAGGCTCTTCTCCAAGGAGAGCACCTGGTCACGAGGGTCGGTGGGATCGCAGCTGACGGATTGCCATTCGTCCGAGCCCACCAGGCGATAGTCCACGCGTGGGCCAAAGCCCTGCTGCAGGGTGCGCGAGGCCACGGCAAAGGACCCGTCCTGCCTGAGCCCTGGGTAGCGCACCTCCCCCACCCTGGGATGACAGCGCAGGTAGCATGCGACCACCTGTGCCGCGTCGCTGGCCAGGTGCCAGCGCAGTGCCTCCTGGTCGAGCGCCTGCAGCGCAAAGGAACGCTGGGCCTCATCTGCCTCCGCACGCTCGTCAAGCCACGCATGCAGGCCCGGCAGCGTGCGCGGCGCGTCTTTGGAGACGGCCACCACGCAGAGGCGCTCCGCCACGCGCATCACCGAGGCATGCGCGCCCAGACGGACGGCAGGGCAGCCTTCGGGGCCATAGCCGGTCACGTCGACCACAACGACCTTGCCCTCTGCGCGCGCCTGGGCCGCCTGCGCCTTAAGATCGCTGCAGATGACGGGTGCCGACGACAGCGCCCTGAGCTCCACGTGGCCAGAACGCCCATCCGCAAGCGCCTTCAGGTGAGCCAGCACATCGGCGCAGGGGACGGCAACAAGCCATCCGACCCGCGCTCCCTGTCCATGAGCGAAGGCCGTACCAGGTGCAGCCCCTGCCTCTGATACGGCCTGAACGAGTCCTGTCACGCCCTATTCGACTTCGGGCTCTTCGGCGACGTCCTCGACGTCCTCTACGAGCTCGGGGTCCTCGATGTCCTCGACGGGCTCCGCATCCTCGATCTCCGGCTCGACCTCCTCTGCCACGTCCAGTTCCTAGGACTCGTCCTCGACCTCGACGCCCAGGTCCTCCTCGACGGCAGCGACAATCAC
>CAMYZR010000365.1 GCA_947303905.1 uncultured Atopobiaceae bacterium | reverse complement strand
GCGCCGTCTCGCGCTTGACGTAGGTCTGCAGCTCCTTGGTCAGCTCGGGCGTGCCCTCATAGCCCTCGTGCAGCACGATAGTCGCTTTGACTGCCTTGCCGCGCACGGGATCGGGCACGCCGGTCACCGCGCACTCGCGCACGGCCGGATGGGTGAGCAGCACGCTCTCGATCTCGGTCGGCCCGATGCGGTAGCCAGAGCTCTTGATCACGTCGTCGTTGCGACCCATGTACCAGAGGTAGTCGTCCTCGTCGCGCCATGCGGTGTCGCCAGTGTGGTACCAACCGTCGTAGATGGCCTCGTCGGTCTTCTCCTTGTCGCGGTAGTACTCCATCATGATGCCCGCGGGAGGATCGTCGCGGTCGTAGCGGATGCAGATCTCACCCGTCTCGCCGTCCTCGCAGAGGCTTCCGTCGTCGCGCAGCACGCGGATGTCGTAGAGCGGCACGATCTTGCCCATGGAGCCGGGCTTGGGACGTGCGTTGTTGATGTTGGCGATGGTGAGCGGGGTCTCCGTCTGGCCGAAGCCCTCGTAGATGGTGAGTCCGGTGTGCTCGCGCCAGAAGTCGTAGAGGTCGGGGTTCAGCGCCTCGCCTGCGGTGGTGCAGTACTTGAGGTCCGACAGGTCGTGCGCGTCCACGTCGCTCAGCATCATCAGGCGATACATCGTGGGCGGACAGCACAGCGTGCTCACATGGTAGCGGCTGATCAGGCTCAGGATCTCGTCTCCGTTGAAGCGGTCGAAGTCGTAGGTGAAGACGCACGACTCCATGGTCCACGCGCCGTAGAACTTGCCCCACACGGCCTTGCCCCAGCCGGTGTCGGCGATGGTGAAGTGCAGGCCGCCGTCACCGATGACGTTGTGCCAGAGCTTGGCCGTGATGGTGTGGGCCAGCGCATAGGTGCCGTTGTGCAGCACCATCTTGGGGTTGCCCGACGTGCCGGACGAGAAGTACATGATCATGGGCTCGTCCACGGTGATGGCCACGCGGCCCCAGAAGTCGCTCGCAGCGGTAACGCCAGAGTTGAAGTCCACCCAGCCGGGGCGGTCGCAGGTCAGTTCGCAGATGTGCTCGGGGCCGCTCAGCATGCGATGGCGGCTGGGCTCGAAGCCCGGCTCGCTCACGGCGAGGCCTGCGCCGCCGGCCGCAACGATGATCTTCTTCTGCAGGTCGGGGCAGTTGGGGGCCACGGCGTCCACCACGTCGGCGATCGCGCCGGCATCGGTGCAGACGACGGCCTTGCACGAGGCGGCCTTGAGGCGGTACTCGAGGTCGTGCTCGCGCAGCATAAAGGTGGCGGGCACCAGCACGGCGCCGATCTTGTGCAGCGCCAGCGCGGTGATCCAGAACTGGTAGTGACGACGAAGGATGACAAGCACCATGTCGCCCTTGCGGATGCCCTGGCTGACCAGGAAGTTTGCGCACTTGTCAGACCAGAACTTCATCTCGCCGAAGTTGAAGCGATGCTCCTCGCCCTCGGGGTTGCACCACACCATGGCGGGACGCTTGGGATCGTTGATGGCGATGTCGTCCACGACGTCGTATGCCCAGTTGAAATCGTTGTTGTAATGGAGCGAGATGTGGGCGATTTCGCCCCTGAGGTTACGGCTTTCGGAGATGTACTTCTCGTTGATGTAGCGCATGGCGGTGTTTCATCCTTTGCAAAGAGACTTGTCAGCATGCAGGCGCAGCACAACGCGCCAGTGCGACACTGTGGTCGTGAGTCTGAGTTAACGGCACCGTCCGCAGGAAGGCGGGCGATGCCTAGATAATCTCTTTGCGCTGGGGGTCGAAGACGACGGCGAGGATCTGCGCGTCCTGCCCGTCGATGGCAATCATGCCGTGGCCACGGCCGGAGTCGTAGAAGAGCGTGTCACCCACGCCGACCTCCTCGAAGTGGTCCTCGAAGCGGAACCTGAGGCGTCCCTTGAGGACGAAGTCCATCTCCTGGCCCGTGTGGTAGGAGAGGTGGATCGGCTCGTTCTGGCTTTCGGGCTGGTAGGGCACGTCGACCAGGAAGGTCTCGCCCAGGCGGTTCTTGAAGTGCGGCGCCTTGTGCAGGTAGTGGAAGTCGGAGTGGCGCTCGAGGACCAGGCCCTCGCCGGCACGGACGATCTCGTAGTGCCTGAGGCGCGGGCTCTCGCCCGTGAGCAGCTCGACCACGTCGACGCCGAACTTCTTGGCGCACTTGTACACGAAGGTAAAGGTCAGGTCCATGTCACCGCTCTCGCGGGCGGCATACTCGGATGCGGAGCGACCAGTCGCCTCCGCCATCTCCTCGATGGTGAACTCGTTGTCCTCGCGCAGCGACCTGATGCGGTTTGCGACATCCTTGCGGTTCTGCAGGTTGGCAGGTTCCATGACCACGAGCCTTTCTCCGTGCGTGTAATAGGCATACTTTAGCACGCAGGAACTGTCCGATTTAACGCTGAAACGACTTGTAACATTCCAGCGTGACACAGCAACTCCCGAGGCGAGCGTGTGTCACGCGAGGTGTTAGCGCTTGGTG
>CAMYZR010000364.1 GCA_947303905.1 uncultured Atopobiaceae bacterium | reverse complement strand
GCTCAGGTCGCCTACGAGGACGAGGCTGCCTTCGCCGATCTCGCCGCCGTCGCCAAGAAGGCCCTGGCTGCCGAGTAGGGCATCACGCCTCATCACATAGGTACGTCGAAGGCTCCGGGAGGGCGCAGGCGCTCCCGGAGCCTCTTGTTCTATGAAGTGCGCAGCCAAAATCGACAACTGTGACAATGCTGCGCTATACTTTTTACCCGTATGGATATTCGCTGTCGGGCATCCGACATATAGAAGGGACTCACATATGGCAACTCTTGGCATGAACGACCTGCGCGCAGGTCTGGGCGTCAACATCAAGGGTCAGGACTGCGTGGTGCTGGAGGCCCAGCACGTCAAGCCGGGCAAGGGCAACACCTACGTGCGCACCAAGTATCGCGACATCCGCACCGGCCGCGTGAACGAGGAGAACTTCCAGCAGTCCGCCAAGTTCGAGAGCGTCGACATGCGCACCCGCGAGATGCAGTACCTCTACAACGATGGTGACAGCTACTGGTTCATGGACATGGAGACCTACGACCAGATCCCCGTGGGCGACGACCTGGTGGGCGACAACGCCAAGTGGCTCAAGGAGAACGACATCTGCCTGCTCAACTATGCCAACAACGTGCTGTATGCGGTCCAGCCTCCCATGTTCATCGAGGTCGAGATCACCGAGACCGAGCCCGGCTTCAAGGGCGACACTGTCCAGGGCGGCAACAAGCCTGCCACCATCGAGACCGGCGCCGTCGTCCAGGTTCCCATGTACCTCAACGTGGGCGAGCGCATCAAGATCGACACGCGCGACGGCAAGTTCGTCGGCCGCGTCTAGTAAGGCTCATTCCTTCTCCCGCCGCCACGCTCCGAAAGGATCTCATCATGGCTGACAATGAGCTCAACATCTCTGGCATCAACGTCTCCAAGGGCGTTGTGAAGGCGATCGTGGCCCGCGCCGCCGAGGGCGACGAGGGCGTTGCCCGTGTTGGTGGCAACGACATCACCTCCTCGCTCGTCCGCGTCTTCACCAGTCGCTCCATCGCTCCCGACAGCACCGTCGACGCCTGCGTCGAGGACGGCGCCCTTCACGTTGGCGTGCACCTCGCGGTCTTCTACGGCTATCCCTTCACCAAGCTCGCGGCCACGGTGCGCGAGGCCATCGCTGGCGCCATCGCGTCTCAGGTGGGCGTCGAGGTTGGCTCTGTCGACGTGAGCATCGACAGCCTGGTATTCCCCAAGGAGTAGGTGTGGCAGGTACAAGGTTTGGTGGGCGCACGCTGGCTCGCAGCCAGGCGCTCCAGCTGCTCTTTCAGGCTGAGGCCTGTGGGCGCACGGTCAACGATGTGCTTGAGGGCTCCTATGCGCTCGACGAGGGCCCCCTGGATGCCTATGCGTCCGAGATCGCGCTCGGCGCTGACGCCATGCTCCACGAGCTCGACGCCGTGATCGCGGTCACGTCCGACAACTGGAGCGTCTCACGCATGCCGGCGGTCGACAGGAACCTCCTGCGCCTGGCGCTCTTCGAGATGCTCGAGGTGGACGAGGTCGACACGGCCGTCGCGATCGACGAGTGCGTCGAGCTGGCCAAGGCCTACGGCACCGACGAGTCCTCGCGCTTCGTGAACGGCGTCCTGGGCAAGGTTGCCCGTCGCATGGAGGCGGGGGAGGACGTCGTCGCCCTTGCCCTCGAGCAGATGGCCGCGCTCGAGCCCGAGGAGGAGGACGAGCCCGAAGACGAGCTCACGCCCGCCGAAGTCGAGCAGGAGGCCCTGGAGGACCTTCCCGACTGGGTGAGGGAGTAGTCCATGGCTCGCAAGCCCGACGTTTCCGCATACAAGAGCTTCAACCAGATCACCGAGCGCCTCGACGAGATCATCGATCAGGTGCGCGGCAAGGACACCTCGCTCGAGCGTTCGCTCGACCTCTTTGACGAGGCCATCGCGCTCGGGTCGAAGGCGGTCGACCTGGTCGATGCCACCGATTTCTCACCCGCCGAGCTCGAGCGCCTCAAGGATGCGCCCGAGGCTGCGGCGGACGCGCAGGGAGGCGCCTAGCCTTGCCGCGTCGGGTGCGACTTGATGCGGAGCTGGTTGCCCGCGGGTTCTTCTCAAGCGCAGACGACGCGATGCGCGCCATACTAGCTGGTGATGTCTCGACCTCTGACCGGCGCTTCTCGTCTCCGGGCGAGCAAGTGCTGCCAGGGGTCGAGTTGCATGTACGGGGGCATGTCCCCTATGCAAGCCGCGGGGGCCTCAAGCTGGAGCATGGCCTCTCGGAGCTTGGAGTCGACCCCACCGGACTCGCCTGCGTGGACGTGGGGTGCTCCACGGGCGGATTCACCGACTGCCTGCTCAAGCACGGGGCGGCAAGCGTGCTCGCCGTCGATGTCGGTCGCGCGCAGTTCGACTGGTCCCTCAGGCAGGACGAGCGCGTGCGTCTCATGGAGCGCACCAACATCGTGGACGTCCCGGCGATGCCGGGCATGGCGGGGGCCTTCCAGCTCGCCGTCTGCGACGTCTCCGTCACC
>CAMYZR010000363.1 GCA_947303905.1 uncultured Atopobiaceae bacterium | reverse complement strand
TTCAGGAAGAACTTCGCGATGTCGACCATGCAGTTGTCTTCGTCCATGACGATGAGACCGCCGGAGCCCATCATGCAGCCGATGGCTGTCAGGTTGTCATAGTCGATCGGCGTGTCGATCAGCTGCATCGGAATGCAGCCGCCGGACGGGCCGCCGGTTTGCGCGGCCTTGAACTTTTTGCCGTTCGGGATGCCGCCGCCGATGTCTTCGATGATCTCACGCAGGGTGGTGCCCATGGGGATCTCGACCAGACCGGTGTTCTTGATCTTGCCGCCCAGCGCGAAGACCTTGGTGCCCTTGGAGCGCTCGGTGCCCATGGAGGCGAACCAGTCGGCGCCGCGCAGGATGATCTGCGGGATGTTGGCGAAGGTCTCGACGTTGTTCTCGACGGTCGGGCAGCCGAAGAGGCCCTTGACGGCCGGGAACGGCGGACGCGGGCGAGGCTCGCCGCGGTTGCCCTCGATGGAGGTCATCAGAGCCGTCTCCTCGCCGCACACGAAGGCGCCGGCGCCAAGGCGGATCTCGATGTCAAAGTTGAAGCCGGAATCGAAGATGTTCTCGCCGAGCAGGCCGTACTCGCGGGCCTGGTCGATGGCGATGCCGAGGCGCTTGACGGCGATGGGGTACTCGGCGCGCACGTAGACGTAGCCCTGGGAGCATCCGCAGGCATAGCCGCAGATGGTCATGGCCTCGATGATGCTGTGGGGATCGCCCTCGAGGACGGAGCGGTCCATGAATGCGCCGGGGTCGCCCTCGTCGGCGTTGCAGACGACGTACTTCTGCGGGGCGTCGATCGGTGCGCAGAAGGACCACTTGCGACCGGTGGGGAAGCCGCCGCCGCCGCGGCCGCGCAGACCGGAGTCGCTGACCACCTTGATGACCTCCTCAGGGGTCATCTCGGTGAGGACCTTGCCCAGTGCCGCGTAGCCGTCCATCGCGATGTACTCGTCGATGTCCTCGGGGTTGATGACGCCGCAGTTGCGCAGCACGACGCGGTTCTGGGTCTTGTAGAAGGTGGTGTCGGACAGGGCGATGTTGCCGAACTCGTCGGCCTCGGCCTTGCCGTGGTCGTCGTAGACGAGGCGCTCGACGCGACGGCCCTTGAGCAGGTGCTCGGTGACGATCTCCTCGACGTCGTCGACGGTGACGCGGCTGTAGAAGGTGCCGTCCGGATAGACGATGACGACGGGGCCAAGCTCGCAGAGGCCGAAGCAGCCCGTGCGCACGAGCTTGATCTCGTCCTCAAGGTCGTTCTTCTTGATCTCGGCCTCGAACTTGTCTTGAATCTGCTGGCTTCCAGAGGAGGTGCAGCCGGTACCGCCGCAGATTAGGACTTGTGAACGAATCACAATAAACCTCCAAACTTAGATTGCAACGGTGCCAATGGTGTACTCGGATACGACCTGGCCGCCCTTGAGATGCTTCTCGATGACCTCCTGGGCCTTCTCGGGATTCATCTTGACGTAGGTGACCTTCTCCTTGCCGGGCTCGAAGACCTCGACGACGGGCTCATACTGGCAGATGCCGATGCAGCCGGTCTGGGTCACGGAGACGGAGCCCTCAAGGCCCGCCTTGTTGACGCCCTCGACGAAGGCGTTGAGAACGGGACGGGCGCCGGCGGCGATGCCGCAGGTTGCCATGCCGACAACCACGCGAGCGCCCTCCATGCCGTCGCGCAGGACGACACGGTCCTTCATCCTATTCTTGATTGCCTGCAATTCAGCCAATGATTTCATACTCGATCCTCTCCGTTGATGCCGTCAGTTACGACAGCGCCTCGTACTGTTCCTGTAGATCCCCCTCAATCCATCTCATAACATCATAACTGTTCAAAGGCACATCTTCTAGAACCTCACGGAGCACCCGTGTGTCCAGCTCAACGACGTTGTCGCCGCGCTGGTGCCGGAACAGGAAGTCCGTGTCGGGATGCCCCTGGATCAGGGTCAGCACCGTCGCACACAGGTCGCCAAGCGGGGTGAAGTCGATGTGGTTCATATAGAAGGTGGCCGTCACGTGCGTCCCGTGGTTCACGGGATCGGCCTCTTGAGTGGTGGAGCTGATGGAAAGGGTGCCGCCCGTCTGCTCGCACGCGAGCTTGAGCAGCGGTATGCCCATTCCCACCTTGCGGGTCGTCCGTGTGGTGTAGAACGGGTCAACCACGGACCGGACGACATCCTCGTCCATGCCGCAGCCATCGTCCACGAACTCAAGCGTCAGGACGTCGCCCTCCTCCGTCAGCAGGATCTGCGTCAGCGACGCGCCCGCCTTGACGGAGTTCTCGGCCACATCCAGTATGTTCAGCGAAAGCTCTTTCATCTTCGTACCAGTGCTAACTAACTAGACCTAAGGTCTTCGAACAGTCTCTTGCGAATCGCCTCCACGCCCCTGAGGCCATCCTCGAACTCGAAGTAGTCGTTGTCCGTGCCCTCTCTGAGCTGGTCCAGGTAATGGGCGTCAGAGCTGAACAGCAGGCGCATGCCCTCGAGCCCATAGGTGCTCACGTAGGAGTCCCTGTTGCT
>CAMYZR010000362.1 GCA_947303905.1 uncultured Atopobiaceae bacterium | reverse complement strand
GGCAGAGGACCTGCTCGACTACTACACCCCCGAGCAGCTGCGCTGCCATTGGCTCTCGCTCGGTCTCGACCAGAAGGCCGTGAGCTTCAGCCCCAAGGCCTTCGACACCTCCGTGAGCCACAAGAACAAGAAGACGGGCGAGGAGGTCCTCGTCAAGGACGACCCGCGCGTCGTCGACCCCGCCCTCAAGGAGAGCGCCTTCCTCACCAACATCTTCAACCGCCTCGCGCGCAGCTGCTTCTACGGTGCCGCAAACGTCTGCGACGGGCACCTGCCCGCCATGGAGGCGGACGAGGACGTCATCGCCGCCTGCACCGAGGCCACGCTCGCCTACGAGCGCGCGGCCCATCGCTTTGACGCGCATGGTGCCCTGGCCATCGCCGAGGAGTTCTGCCGCGCCGCCAACAAGCGCTGGGGAGACGAGAGCAAGGCCGCCAAGGGCGACGATGCCGCCTACGAGCATGCGCTGGCAAATGCCTTCTGCGCGCTGCGCACGGTGACGCTGCTCATGCATCCGGCTGTTCCCGCTGGTTGCGAGCTCATCGCAAGCCATCTCGCCTTCGCGCCCGAGCTCTTCTTCTCGTGGGAGCACGCCTTCGAGACGCCGGCGCAGCTCGCCGCCTCAGAGGGCAAGACCTGCGCCGAGCACCAGATCGTCGCCCTGCCGCCGCGCTTCGACTTCTTTGAGAAGCATCCCAGCCAGGGGAGGTAACCATGTGGCCAGCCGTACCCCAAACGTATCGCAGGACCACCTACGACCGTCCGAAGGCGACGCTGCACTATGCGCAGCGCATCGCCACCTCAGACGGAGCGCAGCTGGCCACCTTCGTCTATGGTCCCGAAAGCGTCACGCTCGAGGAGCTTCTCGCCTCTGACCTCGTGCTTGCCCTGCACGGCAACGGTGGCACGCATGGCACGTTCAATGCCGTCATCGACCGGCTCTGCGCCGCGGGAAGGGGCGTGCTCGCCTTTGATGCCCGTGCGCAGGGCCAGTCGACCCGCGGCAGCCTGCCCCTCACCTACGAGTTGCTCGCGCAGGACGCCATCTGCGTGCTCGATGCGCTTGGCGTCAGGCGCGCCCACGTGGTCGGCCACTCCGACGGCGGCATCGAGGCACTCCTTCTTGCACGCGACTTTGGCGAGCGCATCGCGTCCATCGTCGCCGGGGGTGCCAACCTCACGCCCGAAGGCGTCGTCGAGGACCCGTCCTGGGACACCGCGGGGTCGGCAGACACAAACCGCACCTGGGCAGCCTTTATGGAGACAGGCAATCTACCTGCGGAAATCGATGCTGCCCTGCTTCCCCAGGCGGAAGACGCACGTCTGTCGGGCGAGCTGCTGCAGCTGATGCTCGACGAGCCGCACATCGACGCGGCCTCGCTCTCCGGCATCTCCTGCCCCGCCTGCGTGCTCGTGGGCGAGCATGACTGCATCACCGACGAGGAGACCCAGGCCATCGCCCACGCAATCCCCGGTGCGCGTCTGGTCGTGGTTCCCGGGGTCGGCCACAGCCTCCCCCGCCTTGCCCCCGACTCCGTCGCGCTGCAGGTGCTCACCAACATCCTGCTCGTTGGTTAGTCACTAATTGACGGCTGAGCCATGACCCGCCGCAAGCCATATCGCAACATTGTCGACGCGCCCAAGGCGCGTTCGCGCAAGCGGAGGCGCAACCCTGAGGCGCCGTCGTCCCGGCCGCGCTTCCTGCGCTTCATGATGAGCTCGGCCAGCTGCTCGCTTCTGGACCAGCTGCTCGCGTGGTTCTTGTTCTCACTGCTGAGAAGGCGCATGGCGAGCTCGCCGTTTCTGCGCATCCTCGTGTCCAACGTGGCCGCGCGCATCATGTCGCTCACCCTCAATTACTCCCTCAACCATCGTCTGGTCTTCACGCTCGACGTCAACGACCCCAATTGGCAGCGCAGCGCCAGGCGCGAGAGCCTCCCGCGCTTCATCGCGCTTTCGGCCTTCATCCTTGCGCTCTCCACGCTGGGCGTCTACCTCACACACCGCTTCTTGGGGATCGAGGAGTGGCGCGCGAAGATAGTCGTGGACATCGCGCTGTTCTTCCTCAACTACAACGTGCAGCGCAAGTGGGTCTTCAGGCACGAGGTGAGCGTCAAGCCGCCCAAGCGCCGTCGCTAGCGGTCGACCGTCACGACTTGGCCTGCATAGGGAGGAAAGCTCACCGTGATGGTGGTGCCCACGCCCACGTCGCTCTGCAGCGAGACCCGCGCGTCCTGTAGCGCGGCGGCTTGCTTTACGATGGCAAGGCCCAGGCCCGGCCCTCCGCTCGCACGCGAGCGGGTGGCCTCCACGCGATAGAAACGCTCGAACACCTTGCCTTGCGACTCCTCGGGAATGCCGATGCCCGTATCCGCGACCTCGACCGTCGGATGGCCATCCATCAGCCCCACACGCACATCCACCCTGCCGCCAGGCCTGTTATAGCGAATCGCATTGCTGCAGAGGTTTGCCACCAGCTCGTCCACGATGCGCGGATAGCCCTCGACCAACGCCGGCTCCCCCTCGACCACC
>CAMYZR010000361.1 GCA_947303905.1 uncultured Atopobiaceae bacterium | reverse complement strand
TTGTATTGGTGTATTATCTTCAACATTAGTAATCATAATTTTAGCCCTTAAGCCTCCGAGTAGGAGAGGGAGCGACGGGGCGACGCCCGGCCCTCCCTCTCCTACTCGGAGGCCTTCTTGAACTCCTCGACAAACGCGCCAAACATGCCTTTGGTGCGGCCTAGTTGCTTGCCGAGCGCGCGCGAACCCTTGTCCACGGCCTTCCCAGCCTTCTCCGCAGCCTTGGCTCCCTCGGCCTTGGCACGAGCCGTTGCCTCGCCAGCCTTGCCGGCAAGTCCACCGGTCAGCCCCTGGTTCGCGGCCTCGGGCGTCACGATCATGCAGCCCTTCTCATAGCCCACCAGCATCGATGCTGGCACCTGCACATAGCCCACGAGCGACTCGGCCACTCCGCCGTCGCCAACCAAGAAGTCCTGCACCGCTCCCGTGGTCTCGTCAAAGATCGCGTCACCCACGTAGCCAAGGACCTTCCCTTTAGTGGTCTTGGCGTCCATTCCGGCCCACATGATGCAGCGGTCCCAGTCAATGCCCAGCCGCTTGCGCGCCTTCTCGTCATAGCTTTCATCGCCCAGCGTCACGCGGAACCCACCGTCGACCTTGCCCAGCGCGTCCAGTGCCACAAAGGTGTCCGGCCGCTTCACCATGCCGGCGATATCAGGCCGCTTGACCAAAAAGCCCACTACCTGTGTTCCCTTAGGCGAGAAGACCGCCATGTGCGCCTTTCCCAGGCGCTCGAACGCGCCAGACTTACCGCGCTTCGGCGCATATACCGGCTTACCGTTGTACTCGCTCAGCTTACGCATGTCGGTCCTTCCCTACCTCTAGAAAATGCGGGACGCCACCAGCTGGTGACGCCCCGCAGCTCATGCATCGTGCTTGCGTGGCTCTTACTCGGCGTCCTCGGCGGGAGCCTACTTAGCGGCGGCCTCCTCGACGACCTCAACCTGAACGCCCTCGGCCTCGGTGGTGGCAGCGTCAGCAGCGGCCTCCTCGACGGAGACGACCTTGTCGGTGACGGCGCTCACGGCGTCGCTGACCTGAGCGGAGGTGGTGGCAACCGCGTCAGACAGGGACTCGCGCAGCTGGTCCATGCGCTCGCGGGCAAGGTCGACCTTGGCGCGAAGGTCATCGGTGGTGGCGTCAACGGAAGGACGGACGGAGCCGATCTTCTCGCTCACCTTGCTAGCGCCGCGCTCGTAGGTATCAACGGCGGAATCCCATGCGTCGTTCATGGCGTCGGCCGCCATGGCGCGGCTCTCAGCGCCGGAACGCGGGGCAATGAGGGTGCCGATGCCCACACCGACAACCGTGCCGATGAGGCCGCCGAGGGCGATGGCAAGCTTGCTCTTGATGCTCATAATGAACCTCCTGATTCATGCCCTTCGGGGCACCATTTTGATCCTACTTGCGGATACCTCTACGGTACCCACCTGTTGCCCTACTTGTATCGACGAGTTGTGCAGATGCATCAAATCTTAACGGAGTGGTGCATTTGCCAGCGCGAACGGCCTTCGGCTACTCGTCAAACGCCTCGAGTTCGGCATCGTCATCGTATGGCTCATCGTAGGGCTCGTCGTAGGGGTCGAGGTCCTGCTGCTCCTCGGGCGCCTGCACAGAGCCTGCAAGCCATGACGGAACCGGAACGAACGGCTCATCCTCGTCATCAACCGGCTCTACTTCGGCAACTTCCTCGTCCTGCTCAGGCTCATCGAGGAGGCCAAGCTCCTCGAGGATCGCCCGTGCCTCTTCGCCCTCCACTACGTATTCACGCACGGAGGGCAGGGGTCGTGGGGGTTCGGGCAGGCTCTCAATCAGGTTGACCAGGCCATGGACCGTCGCCGCGACATCCGGCTCGGGCTCGCCGCCACCGGTGTAGGCCCACTGCAGAATCCACGCCGCACTCGAAAGCGCACCAATGACCAGTGCGTCATCTGGGCAGGGGAACTCCACGTCAAATGAGCGCGGGTCATCCTCAACCGCATAGGTGCGGCCATAGGTGACGTCGCCCGCGATGTCGGTCTGGGCCAGAATCTCGACCGTCACATGCTCCAGCAGGTGGGCAAGCTCGGTGTCGCCCATGACGTCCTTGAAGGTCTCGCCATGGTCTCCCAGACACACGTGGTCGATGATGCGCGGAAGCAGGCGATATACGCGCGTGGTGCCTTCAAGATCCTCGCTGGTCATCAGCGGAGCCGACGCATCGATGCTGACGCGTGCGGTTAGGTACTTGGGCCCTACCTCAACCCGCTTGATGTCAATGACATGTGCCATGCCAACCACCCCATTCGGTGTCGATTGCCTAACCCCATATTGTAGTTGATGCGAGCGAATATCTGCTGTTGCGTAGCGGTATGGACACCCTAAAGGCTATTCGGTGTCAGACGAGGCCTTTCCCTTGCCGAGCACGCTCTTCGACTTGCGATCCTTGGGCTGATCCGCGTCTTCTTCCGGCTCTGGCTCAGGGACTTCTGCCGCAGAGTGTGGTTGTGAAGGGGAGCAGGAACCGCTATACCATTGTGGCCGGTGAACGCCGCTG
>CAMYZR010000360.1 GCA_947303905.1 uncultured Atopobiaceae bacterium | reverse complement strand
GCTCGGGTCGATGTCGATGGCGCCGACCTCGCTCGACAGGATGAGGCGGTCGTCACGCGTCACGTAGTAGCGGGCCGGCCGCAGGCCGTTGCGGTCGAGCACCGCGCCCATGCGCACGCCGTCGGAGAAGGCGATGGCTGCCGGTCCGTCCCAGGGCTCCATGAGCATCGACTGGTAGGCGTCGTAGCAGCGCCGCGCGTCGGAGAGCTGGTCGTTGCGCTCCCAGGGCTCGGGAATCATGAGGGTCATGGAGCGGGCGATGTCGCGGCCGTTCATGACCAGGAACTCCAACACGTTGTCGAGGATGGCCGAGTCGGAACCCTCGCGGTTGATGACGGGCAACACTTTGCGGATGTCCGAACCGAGCACGGGGGAGTAGAGGTGCGGCTCGCGCGCCCGCAGCCAGTTGACGTTGCCGCGCAGCGTGTTGATCTCGCCGTTGTGGATGAGGTAGCGGTTGGGATGCGCGCGCTCCCAGCTCGGCGTGGTGTTGGTTGAGTAGCGCGAGTGCACGAGGGCGAGCGAGCTCTCCACGGCGGAGTCGTTGAGGTCGAGGTAGAAGCGGCGCATCTGCGTGGACACCAGCATGCCCTTGTACACGATGGTGCGCGAGCTCATGGAGCAGATGTAGAAGATCTTCCCCTCGAGCTCGTGGGAGGCGTCGCCGCGCTTCTCGATGGTGCGGCGACACACGTAGAGCTTGCGCTCGAAGTCCTCTCCTGCGTCTGTGTCCTGCGGGCGGGCGACGAAGGCCTGCAGGATGGTGGGCATACAGGCGCGCGCGGTGGCTCCGAGGTCGTGGTCGTCAACGGGTACCTCGCGCCAGAAGAGCACGGGAAGCCCCTCGGTGGCGCATCCGTCCTCGAAGATGCGGCGGGCATCGGCCACCCCGCGCTCGTCCTGCGGGCAGAAGAGCATGGCCACGCCGTAGTCTCCCTCGTCGGGCAGCAGGTGCCCGCACTTCTGCGCCTCCTTGCGGAAGAAGCGGTGCGGCACCTGGAAGAGGATTCCCGCGCCGTCTCCGGTGTTGGGCTCGAGTCCCTTGCCACCTCGGTGCTCGAGGTTGACGAGCACCGAGAGCGCGTCATCGACCATGCGGTGCGAGCGCTCTCCCTTGAGATGCGCCAAGGCGCCGATGCCGCACGCGTCATGGTCGAATTCCGGTCGATACAGCCCGCTCGTCGCTCGATCTGCCATGGCTGTCCTCTCCTCCCTTGTCCTTGCCTGCTCTCGCCCGGTGTACTACGCCAGGGGAGGGGTCACCTCGTCTGCGTCGTCCGGTACGATCTGGAATGCCAGCGTCCGCTCGTTGACCAGCGGTGTCCGAGCGTGATAGAAGACCACTCCGTTACAGGGCGCCACCACTCGTGCCGTCACGTGGCCGCAGAGCAGGTCTCTAATCGTGGCCAGCAGCTGTCCCTTCCCCACGACATCGCCCACGCGCACCACCGGACAGCACACACCGCCCACGGGCACGTGCACGGGTACCAGCGCGCGCTCGGCCAGCTCGAAGGAGCGGTTCCCACCGTGGAAGCGTTTGCACGTCAGGCCGCGCGCACCCATGAACCGCAGCAGCGAGCGCACCGCCTCGCTCGCGATGCCCTCGTCGGCCACCGTCGTCTTGCGCGTGTAGAAGCTGTAGGCCTCCGTTCCGCACCGGCGCCAGTTGTAGTGCAGCGTCGTCGTGTCGAACGAACCGGGCTCGTAGTGGGTCACGTACGGAAGACAGAAGTCCGATCCGTGGTTGCCCCGCTCGCCCGGCCCCTGCATCACCCGCACGTGGGGGATGAAGTCACCCTCGAGGTAGAAGCTGCTCAGGTGGACGCCGTACACGAAGCCACGTACCTGCTCGAAGAGCCCTGCGGCGATGCGCTGTGTCGTCTCGCCACCAGGCGAGCCTGGGAACGACCGGTTGATATCGGTCTTGTCGAGTGGCCAGAACCGGCGCCCGATGCCCATCGAGGTTGGGTTCGCGCAGGGGATGACGCGTATGAGCCGTCCGGGCACCAGCGCCTTCGAGCGCTCCATCCGCTCGAGCTGCTCCACGAGCAAGGCGCAGACGAGCGTCTGGAGGATCTCGTCACCCCGGATGCCTGCCACCACGCAGAGCGAGCGTTCGAGGGTGCTTGCGTCGCCTCCCTTGCCCAACGCCTTGCCCCTCGCGTCGATTCCAAACGTGAAGGCGCGCACATCGAGCGGGTCGCGGTAGGGAAGCTCGAGCGACAGGATGTGCTCCTCTAGCATGATGCGCCTCCCAACACGCGGGCGATGAGGTTGCCGGGATAGACGAGGGGATACTCGCGCAGGGTGAAGAGCAGTCCGTCCACCGGCGAGCGCAACTCCTGCAGCACCGTCGCCGATCCGCAGTCGAAGATGCGTCCGACAACCTGCCCCTGCCTGACCTCCCTGCCAAACGAGATGCACGGCACGAACATCCCCGCCACCTCGGCGTGCATGTAGCCCACCATGTCGTCGGTGCCAACCAGCGGAGAGCGGACCAGTGGCAGCGGTCCCGTCCATACGCCCGCCTGCACCAGC
>CAMYZR010000359.1 GCA_947303905.1 uncultured Atopobiaceae bacterium | reverse complement strand
GTAGACGCCGATGTCAAGCATGGCGCCACCGGCTAGGCGCGGGTTGAAGAAGCGGTTGCGCTCGTCGTAGACCTTGTAGCTACCGAAGTTCTCCTGGATCAGGTTGACGATGCCAAAGTCTCCCGCCCGCATGCGTCGCAGGAGCTCCTTGAAGAGGGGCATGTGGAGGATGGTGCAGGCGTCCATGAGCACCACCCCGTGCTCGGCGGCCAATTGGTTGGCCTCGGCAAGCTCGGCGGTGTTGAGCGTGATGGCCTTCTCGCACATCACGTGCTTGCCGGCGGCGAGTGCGCGGCGCAGGTAGCCGATGTGGGTGTTGTGCGGCGTCGTTATATAGACAGCGTCGATGTCGGGGTCGGCAAATAGCTCCTCATCTGTGCGGTAGACCTTAGGGATGCCGTATCGCTTGGCGTAGGCGATGGCCTTGTCATAGGTTCGGTTGGCCACGGCGTCGATGGTACGGCCCTGCAATTCAAGCGCCTGCGCCATCTCGTTGGCGATGAGGCCGCAGCCCAGCACGCCCCAGCGCAGTTGCGGCGCGGTGCCGATGGTGATGGTCTGGTCTGACATGTGATGCTCCTTGCGGTCATGAAGGGGTGGTCTTGGGTGTGGCGGCAGGCTCTGCCGTGCCTACTGCTCCTCGGGGTAGTAGAGGTTCCAGTCGTAGCGGAAGGTGGTCATCAGGCGCATGACGTCCACGGTGACCTGCATGAGGCCGAGCACGTCCTCGTCGCCGGCCACGGCGGCCTCGAGGTCCTCCAGCACATAGCACAAAGCCAGGCGACGCTCGCCGGCGAGCACCGTCTCCGTCTTGCCTGTCTCGGTCCACACGATGGTGGCCTCGTCGGCGCGCGGGTACTCCATGACCTCGATGTAGGCCTTGTCGGCACTGATTACGGCGCGCTTGGGCTGCTTGGAGTGGCTGCTGAGAGAGATGACGCCCATCTGTCCCTCGGCGTTGCGTAGCAATAGGCCGCTGGTGAGGTCGACGCCGGTGGGGGCGGGGTTCATCATCGATAGGTGCTCGTTGGGCGCGCCCTCCATGAAGAGGCGCATGAGCGTGAGGGCATAGACGCCTATGTCGAGCATGGAGCCACCTGCCAAGTTGATGTTGAAGAAGCGGTTGCGCTCATCAAACTCCTTGTAGCTGCCGAAGTTCTCCTGGATCAGGTTGACGGGGCCAAAGTCGCCAGCCTGTACGCGGCGCACCAGCTCCTTGAAGAGCGGCATATGCAGGATGGTGTTGGCGTCCATGAGCACCACGCCGTGCTCGCGGGCGATGCGGTTGGCCTCAGACAGCTCGGCGGTGTTGAGCGTGATGGCCTTCTCGCTCACCACATGCTTGCCGGCCGCAAGTGCACTGCGCAGGTAGGTGATTTGGGTGTTGTGCGGGGTGGCGACATAGACGGCGTCGATATTGGGGTCCGCGAGCATGTCGTCGACGCTTGCGTAGGCCTTGGCGACGCCGTGCCTCTCGGCGAAGGCGGCGGCCTCCTCTAGAGTGCGGCTAGCGACGCCCGAGAACGCACGGCCCTTGAGGGCAAGCGTCTGGGCCATCTCGTTGGCGATGAAGCCGCAGCCGATGACGCCCCAATTGAGCTGCGGTGCGGTGGTGGCAGTGGTCTGGTCTGACATGGTGACGCTCCTTTGCGAAGATGCACAAACGATTACAGGTGGGATGAGGAAGTGTCCGGGGCGCTGCAGGACGCCCCGGACGGCAGGAAGGGGGCTACTCGATGGGCTTCTTCCACAGGGAGAGAATGACCGCACCCACCGCGGAGCCGATGAGGATTGAGGCCAGCCACAGCACGGGGTTGCCGATGACGGCGATGACCCAGGCACCGCCGTGCGGGGCGGGGCTGTAGCAGCCGAAGAAGGCCGAGAGCGCGCCGGCGATGGCCGATCCCACGATGCAGCTGGGGATCACGTGGCCGGGGTCGGAGGCCGCGAAGGGGATGGCGCCCTCGGAGATGAAGGACAGGCCCATGAGGTAGTTGACCAAGCCGGCATCGCGGTCGGCCTTGCTCCAGCGGTTCTTGAAGAGGGTGGTGGAGAGGGCGATCAGGATGGGCGGGACCATGCCGCCGGCCATGCAGGCGGCCATGACCATCTGGCCCTGCGAGCCGAGTGCGGCATCGGCGAGCAGGCCGGTGGAGAAGACGTAGGAGGCCTTGTTGATGGGACCTCCGAAGTCGGTGGACTGCATGCCGGCCACGATGGCGCCGAGCAGGACGATGTTGGCACCCTGCATGCTGCCGAGCCAGCTGTTCATGGCCGTGTTGACGGCACCAAAGGCGGGGTTGAGCACGTACATGGCACCACCAGTGGCCAGCACGCCCAGCACCGGATAGAGCAGGATGGGCTTGATGCCCTCAAGCGCATCGGGCAGGTGGTCACAGAGCTTCTCGATGTAGAGGGTGAGGTAGCCGCCGATGAAGCCAGCCGCGAGCGCCGCGAGGAAGCCACCAGAGACGCAGACACTTGAGTCGAAGTTAGGCGCGGTGGCCAGGAAGGCCAGGTTGATGCCGCTCTTGGCCATGAGGCCACCGACGA
>CAMYZR010000358.1 GCA_947303905.1 uncultured Atopobiaceae bacterium | reverse complement strand
AACAAATGCTGATAGTGGATGATTTGCCATGCAGACGATGCATGCGTGGAAAACAGGGGCAGGTACCTGCTTTCCCAGCTTCAGCGGCGGGAGCTACGCGTTGCAGAGCAGCACCGAGACGCCCACGTCATACTCGCGGATGGGCGTGCCATGCATCTCGCCCATGGCGTACGACACCTCACCGCGCTCCACGGCCTTGGCGCCAGCGATGAGCTCGTCAATCGCGTTCGTGTCGATGGGGCAGGTGGCGTGACAGGGCCAGATGGCCGTAATCTCGTCCGCGCGTGCCTGCAACCGCTCGAGGCTCACGATATAGGCAGGCATCGAGCGCATGGGGCCAAAGCAGAAGATGCGACCGTCGCGCTGGATGGGGTCTCCCGAGAAGAGCCAACCAGTGGAGCGGTCGAGGAACGCGAGCGAGCCAGGCGTATGGCCGGGCAGCTCGATGACCTCGAGCTCACGGCCGCCGAGGTCAATCACGTCACCATCCCAGAGCGGACGCACGCGGTCAATCTCATGCGGTGCCTGGGGATGCACCAGCTCGGCGGGACTCAGCCAGATCTCGTCGAACTGCGCATCGGAACCCACGTGGTCGATGTCGCAGTGGGTGTGGACGAGCATGAGCGGCAGGTCAACCAGCTCACGCGCGAGATCGCGGGCATTGTGGGTACGCATGCCACTGTCTATCAGCGCGGCACGCTCAGACCCCGCAAGCAGGAAAAAGCGCACGCCTCCCTCGTCGTAGCTCCACGTACGCCCATCGAGGGCGGTCCAACCAAGCTTGTCGGCCATGAGAATCCCCCTTATCTCGCCTGCAGACCTCAGCGTAGCGCAGTCTTTGCACGCTTGTACTTTACGGACTACCTCAAACTCGATTAGCGGGACGCATCTTCCCAGTTGATGCGTTCGGTTTTGCGAGTTTGAGGTACCCGCCAAAGTACACTGCGCGTTCCAGCTGTTTGTCTGCATTTCCGGAGCCCGGCATTGCCCGCCGTCTCCGCCCTCGAAGCCCAATTGTTACGATGCCCAACCCGGCCTGTTACAAACGCAATACCACGCATAAAGTGGGGGTATTCTCCTTCTATCAAAATCGGGCCATAGGAGGAGATGACTCATGAAGATAGCAATCGCCGGTTACGGAAACCTCGGTCGCGGTGTGGAGGCCGCCGTCACCAACGCCTCCGACATGGAGCTTGTCGCCATCTTCACGCGCCGCGACCCCGCGAGCGTGACGGTGGCCACCGACACCCCCGTGCTCGCCTGGGCTGACATGGCCTCCATGACCGACCAGATCGACGTCATGATCATCTGCGGCGGCAGCGCCACCGACCTGCCCAAGCAGACCCCCGAGCTCGCCAGGCTCTTCACCGTGGTGGACAGCTTCGACACCCACGTCAACATCCCCACCCACTTTGCCAACGTCGACGCCGCCGCCCGTGGGGCCGGGACCCTGGGCGTCATCAGCTGCGGCTGGGACCCCGGACTGTTCTCCCTCGCCCGCCTGTACGCCAGCGCCGTCATGCCCGACGGTGCCGACTACACCTTCTGGGGCCGCGGCGTGAGCCAGGGCCACTCCGACGCGATCCGTCGCATCCCGGGCGTCGTCGACGCTCGCCAGTACACCGTGCCCGTGGAGGCTGCCGTCGAGGCAGCCCGCTCAGGCAAGAACCCCGAGCTGACCACCCGCGAGAAACACACGCGCGAGTGCTTCGTGGTCGCCGAGGAGGGTGCCGACCTCGCCGCCATCGAGCAGGCCATCGTGACCATGCCCAACTACTTCAGCGACTACGACACCACGGTGACCTTCATCTCGCAGGAGGAGCTCAACGCAAACCATGCGGGCCTCCCGCACGGCGGAAGCGTCATCCGCAGCGGCCGCACCGGCCTCAACGGCGAGTTCGGCGACACCATCGAGTTCTCGCTGGCGCTCGACTCCAACCCGTACTTCACGGGCAGCGTGCTGGCCAGCGTGGCACGCGCAGCCTACCGCATGCATCAGGACGGCCAGGTGGGCGCCCGCACGATGTTCGACATCCCGCCCGCGCTCCTTTCGCAGCTCTCCGCTGAGGAGCTGCGCGCCCACTTGATGTAGCATCGTTGCCAAGCTTCTCGTAGCTTCGCGAGCCCGATGTCAAAGGCACCGGACTCGCTCTAAAACACGACAAGGAGTCTGCCATGCTCTACGACAACCTCGCCGTCAACGACCAAGGCCATCTGACCATCGCCGGCATCGACGCCTGTGACCTCGCCGCCACCTACGGCACGCCGCTCTATGTGCTCGACGAGGACCGCATTCGCGAGAAGTGCCGCACCTACGTCAAGGCCATGCGCACCCACTTTGCCGAGGGCTCCATGCCCCTGTTCGCGAGCAAGACGCTCTCCTTCCGCGGAATCTATCCGGTGGTGGAGAGCGAGGGCCTGGGCGCCGACGTCGTGTCCGCCGGTGAGATCGCTACGGCCATATCCGCGGGCTTCCCCGCAGAGCTCCTGTACTTCCATGGCAGCAACAAGACCGACGCCGAGATCGCCTATGGCGTGGAGCAGATCGGAAGAGCG
>CAMYZR010000357.1 GCA_947303905.1 uncultured Atopobiaceae bacterium | reverse complement strand
TGACGGACCAGTTGTAGACGCTGGCGAGGTCCGTCATCGACTGCTTCGTGGTCGCCGATGCCTGCACCGACAAGACGGCCGACCGGGCACGCGAGGCGGGCGCCATCGTCTACGAGCGCAACGACCTCGCGCGCAAGGGCAAGAGCTGGGTCATGGACTACGGCTTCGACCGCATCCTCAACGAGTACGGCGACATCTACGAGGCCTTCTTCGTCATGGATGCCGACAACGTCCTGTCGCCCGACTACACCGAGATCATGAACGACGCCTTTGACGCCGGCTATCTCGTGTGCACCAGCTATCGCAACTCCAAGAACTTCGACTCCAGCTGGATCAGCGCGGGCTCGGCCCTGTGGTACCTGCGCGAGGCGCGCTTCCTCAACAACGTGCGCATGATGAACGGCACCAGCTGCGCCATCTCCGGCTCCGGCTGGCTCGTCTCCTCCAAGATCGTGAAGGGCATGCACGGCTGGGACTTCCACACCCTGACCGAGGACATCCAGTTCTCGACCTTCTGCAGCATCCACAACATCCAGATCGGCTACGCGCCCGCCGAGTTCTTCGACGAGCAGCCGGTCACGTTCAAGGCGTCATGGGTGCAGCGCATGCGTTGGACCAAGGGCTTCTACCAGATCTTCTTCAGCTACGGCTCCGACCTGGTCAAGGCCGTGGTGCAGGGACGCTTTGCCGCCTACGACATGCTCATGACCATCGCGCCGGGAATCCTGCTCACGCTGGTCTCCGCGTCGGTCCACCTGGCGTACCTGGCGATCGGCTCGCTCAGCCACGGCTTCATCGCGACGGCGTCCGAGCTCTCCATGGCGCTCGGATCGCTCGTGATGCTCGTCATTGGCGCCTACGTCACGTTCTTCTTCATGGGGCTGCTCACCACGGTGGTCGAGCGCTCCCACATCCATGCGCGCCGCTCGCGCATCATCTCCAACCTCTTCACCTTCCCGCTGTTCATGCTCACCTACATCCCCATCGGCGTGGTCGCCTTCTTCAAGAAGGTCGAGTGGGTGCCCACCAAGCATGACATCGTGGTCAGCTTCGACGAGGTGATGGGGGCGGGCGACTAGGCTGCGGCTGGCGTTTTGCCTGCCTCGGGCTGGCAAGCTCTGTGCTACTCGTGAACCCGGATGCCTCCTCTTTTGCCACAAAGCCTTTTTGCTACAATACTTAAAACTATTCGGTGAGTCGTAGGCGTTTATCGCCGAACGGTCACAACTCCAAGGGAGGATTGCATGGCAACATTCTTTGAGGGGGAGTCCCATACTTTCTCCGAATACCTGCTCGTTCCCGGTTACTCCTCGGCAGTGAACATTCCATCCAACGTCTCGCTCAAGACCCCGCTGGTAAAGTTCAAGCGCGGCGAGCAAAGCCCCATCACCCTTAACATCCCCATGGTTTCCGCCATCATGCAGTCGGTCTCCGGCACGCGTCTGGCCATCGCCCTTGCCCAGGAGGGTGGCGTCTCGTTCATCTATGGCTCGCAGAGCGCCGAGGACGAGGCTGCCATGGTCCGCGAGGTCAAGTCGACCAAGGCGGGATTTGTCGTCTCCGCGGTCAACCTGACGCCCGACATGACCCTCGAGCAGGTCATGGACCTCAAGGAGAAGTCCGGCTACTCCACCATGCCCGTCACCGACGACGGCACCAGCCATGGTCACCTGCTCGGCATCGTGACCAGCCGCGACTGGCGCCCGAGCCGCGACCCGCTGGACCGCCGCGTCGAGGAGTTCATGACCCCGCGCGAGCGCCTGGTGGTCGCCAGCGACGAGACCAGCCTGCACGACTGCAACGACATCATCTGGGAGCACAAGCTCAACGCCCTGCCGATCGTCGACGCGGACAACCACCTCGTCGCCATCGTCTTCCGCAAGGACTACGACTCTCACAAGTCCAACCCCAACGAGCTGCTCGACGAGCACAAGCGCTATATCGTGGGCGCCGGCATCAACACCCGCGACTACGCCACGCGTGTCCCGAAGCTGCTCGAGGCTGGCGCGGACGTGCTGTGCATCGACTCCTCTGAGGGCTACTCCGAGTGGCAGAAGCTCACTATCGACTGGATCCGCGAGCACTACGGCGACTCTGTCAAGGTGGGCGCCGGCAACGTGGTCGACGCCGAGGGCTTCCGCTATCTGGCCGACTGCGGCGCCGACTTCGTCAAGGTGGGCATCGGTGGCGGCTCGATCTGCATCACGCGCGAGCAGAAGGGCATCGGCCGTGGCCAGGCCTCCGCGCTGATCGACGTCTGCGCCGAGCGTGACCGCTACTTCGAGGAGACGGGCGTCTACGTGCCGGTCTGCTCCGACGGCGGCATCGTCTACGACTACCACATGACGCTCGCCCTGGCCATGGGCGCCGACTTCCTCATGCTGGGCCGCTACTTCGCCCGCTTCGACGAGAGCCCGAGCGCCAAGGTGATGGTCAACGGCGTCTACATGAAGGAGTACTGGGGCGAGGGCTCCAACCGCGCGCGCAACTGGCAGCGCTACGACCTCGGCGGCGACCGCAAGCTCACATTCGAGGAGGGAGTCGACTCCTATGTACCCTACGCCGGTCCCTTAAGGGA
>CAMYZR010000356.1 GCA_947303905.1 uncultured Atopobiaceae bacterium | reverse complement strand
CAACTCGCTGGTACTCATCTTCTCAGCACGCGCGGAGAGGGCCTCGCTCATCTCCACCTGATGGTCCCAAAGCGTCTGGAGCGCCTGCGAGGGACGCGTGAACTCAGCGTCGAGGGTCAGGTTGGTCCCGACGCGCTCGGTCTCGGCCGCGAGCGTCTCGAGCATGTGCGAACGGAAGCGCTCCGACACCTGGCGGCTCACCTTGGCGGTCACGTTGGGGTTGCCGTCACGGTCCGACCCGATCCAGCTGCCCGGATGGAAGAACGCGGGGCACACCGGCGCCACCGTGCCAGCCCTCTCGCCGAGCACCGCATCATCGAAGCGCCGATACACATCCGGCACCATGTCAAAGAGTGTGTTGTCAAAGATGTCGATGATGGTGCCTGCCTCTTCGACCGGCGTCGGCTTCTTCATCGCGATGGGCGAGGTGCGCAGAAGCGCGTCAATCTCCTGCAGCATGCACCGCTCGTTCTCCACCAGGTCGGGACCACCGAGGAGGGGCCGCTCGTCCAGAAGGCGCGCGATGCGGCGAATCTTGCCCTCCACGGCCTTGCGGCGCGCCTCGGTGGGATGCGCGGTGAACACGGGATGGAACTCCAGGCGGGCGAGAAGCGCCCGCGCCTTGGCGGGACCACACTCGTCCGCCAGCTGCTGGTAGGCAGCCGCGATCTCGTTGACCTGCCTGCCGCCCGTGGGCTCCACGCGCTCGCGGTCGCGCAGCTTCGCCACGCGGTAGTTCTCCTCGCAGATGTTGGCGAGGTGGAAGTACGAGGCAAACGCCCTGGTCACGAGGGTCATGTCCTCTATCGGCAGGTCATCCACGAGTGCGGACGCCGCAAAGAAGGCATCGGCTGCCGCCTCGGCGCCAAGCCCCTCGTCATTGGCAGCGATGGCGTGCTCGAGCAGCCGATCGAAGGTGAGGCGCAGATTGCCACCGTACTCGCCGAGCACGCGGCGCACCAAGCGCAGGAAGAGCGCCATGTTCTCGCGCAGCGCGTCGGGGACGTCCACGCCCTGCAGCGCCTCAAGGGCCAATGCCCGCTCGTCAGCGTCTGCCGTCATGATTGCGCTCACCCGTACCTCCTTAGCCAAGTCCCTGCTGTCAAACCATAGCGCGTGAGTTGGCTGCGGCCAAGACTGCCCCACGCACCCCGCAAAAAACCACCGCTTCAGCTGAGTGTGTGCAGCATGCTAGCGAAGGTGCGTCTTTGGGTAAAATCAATACTTCGAACCATGGGAGGGTACTGATACATATGGCGCTATTTGGCAACAGGGACAAGACGGCCGCAACGGTCAACGCAGGCGAGGTCGCACCGCGTGAGCCGTATCTGCGCAGGATCGTCAACCAGTGGTGGGAGCGACTCTATGCGATGGCGTTTGGGCGCGTCCCGCTCGGCGACCAGGCACGGCTCTACGACGCCAACCGCGCCACGCATGACTACGTGTGGAACACCCTCGGACAGACCCTCTGGGGCTCCCTTTTGCCCATCCTCACCATCGTGGCAACCCAGCTCTCCGGCGCGGAGGAGGCGGGCCGCTTCAACCTGGCCTTCACCATCGCGACGCTCCTGCTCTTTCTGGGCAACTACGGCGTGCGCACCTTCCAGGTGTCCGACGTGGACGAGATGGACTCCTTCGGTGCCTACCAGGTGCAGCGATTCCTCACCTGCCTGGTGATGCTCGTCCTTGGCTGGGCGTACTGCTCGCTGCGCCACTACGACGCGACCATGGCCACCATCGCGGCTGGGGCCTTTGGCTATCGCGCCATCGACGCCTTTGCCGACGTGTACGAGGGGCGCCTGCAGCAGATGAACAAGCTCTACCTCTCGGGTATCTCGCTCTCGCTGCGCACCGTCATCCCGCTGGTCGTGTTTTCCCTGCTGCTGCTCACCACCAGCAGCCTCACCGTGGCAAGCATCGCCCTTGCCGTCGCCGAGCTGGCGGTGCTTCTTGTGGTGACGATGCCGCTGGCATTGCTGGAGACTCCGGTCTCGCGCACCTGGGAGTGGCTCGAGGTGCGCGAGATTTTCCGCGAGTGCTTCCCCGCCTTCGCCGCGATGTTCCTGTTCAACCTCATCGAGACCGTGCCCAAGTTCGCCATGGAGGGCGCGCTGCCCTACGAGGACCAGGTGTACTTCAGCGCCATCTACTTCCCCGCACAGAAGGCCCTCCTGGCGGTCGGCTTCATCTACAAGCCGCAGCTGGTGCGCCTGACCAACATCTGGCAGGACTCCACCAAGCGCAGGCGCTTCGACCTCATCGTCATCGCCATGATGGGGGCGTGCGTGGTCGTCTCGCTGGGCATGATCGTGTTCGCGGCCGTGGTGGGAATCCCCCTCGCGAGCTTCCTGTACGCAGCCGACTTCGAGCCCCTGCGAGGGGCGCAGTACCTGATGCTGGTTGCCGGAGGCTTTGCCGCGGCAAGCGACTTCCTGTTCCAGATCCTGACGGTGTTGCGCGAGCAGGCAAGCGCGACCGCCATCTACCTTGCGGCCTTCGCCTTCATCGCCATCGCCTCCGGCGTTCTCGTGCGCACGAGCGGGTTCATGGGAGCCGTCTACGCCTACCTGGGCGTGATGGTG
>CAMYZR010000355.1 GCA_947303905.1 uncultured Atopobiaceae bacterium | reverse complement strand
CTTTGCCTACGCTCTCGAGCTGCAGAAAAAGGGAGCGGGCGATGACGCTGATCTCGAAGGCGCCAGGTTCACTCTCAAGTCAAAGGACGAGGAACTCTATGTCCAGCAGGACGGATCGCTTGGCCCGAATCCCTATGACTTTGTCACCGATGGCCAGGGGCGCGTCCGCATCTCGTGCATAGACGAGGGCACCTACGCGCTCAAGGAGGTCGAGGCTCCCGAGGGTTACGACACACTTGCCGATGAGCTCACGCTCACCATCACGTCGGAGCACGATGCCTCGGACCTGGCCATCAAGCGCATCGAATCCGAGCTCACCGGCACGCAAGCCAGGGTCGAGGACATCGATGCGACATCAGGCCTAATCGAGGTTTCCGTGACGGACGAGCCCCTCGGCCCCGGGATCGAGCGCCTCGCGCAGACCGGAGGCGGTCCCACGGCAGCAGTGCTTGCGGGAGGCGGGCTCGGCGTACTCCTGCTCTCGCATGCCCATGAGGCCACATCCCACAAGAAGCGCTACCGCAGACGCCACTAGCCACGAAAGGAAGGAGGCAAGACATGTCCCGCCGCAAGCACCGTGCGCTGCACGCATCCGTAATGGCCTGCCTGTCACTAACCCTGCTAGCAGGGATGGCAAGCGCACCCAGGCTCGCCCTCGCAGACACGGGAACCATTACCATACGCCAGCATCACAACCAGGGGGCCACGTACGACGCCTACCAGCTCTTTGAGGCACGCATCTCGCCTGACGACAAGGCGACTCGCATAAGGTGGGCATCCGAGGACATGAAGGCGACCCTGTTGGCCTTCATCGACGCCAACGGTTACGCCGAGTGGCTCGCAAGGGAGCATCCCGACGAAGGCTTGCACGACCGTGCCCAGGTTGCCGCAGAGTTCATTGGGGAGTCCATTTGCGGGTCTTCCACCGACGTGGGCGCCGCCACCACGCCCCGCACGACCGCGGCCTTGAGCTTCTCGCAAGCCCTCGCCCGCGCGCTGGCAAGCGACGCCTCGATCGAGCATGAGACCGTACCCTCACAGACCTGCTTCACGGGAGAGCAGGGCCTATGGCTCTTCGTGACCACAGACTCCACGACCGAGGCGGCAGACGAGGCTGGGTCGGCACCGATGTGGATACCCCTTGGCGGCTCTGTCAGCGAGATTGACGAGAAGAGCTCGGTCCCCACCGTCGACAAGGAGGTCCGCGAAGACTCGACAGGTCGTTGGGGAAAGGCGGCCGACGCCAACACGGCGCAAGACCTCAGCTATCGCCTCACGGGCACGCTCCCCACAAACTTTGGCGCCTTTGACAGCTACCACTATCGCTTCACCGACAAGCTCGATCCTGGGCTTCGTCTCTCGATTCCCGAAGGCGAGGACGTGTCAGAAGCCCTGACGGTACGTGTGGGTGACCATGAGGTGGCAGTCGACGGTGACAAGCTCTCCGCGTCATTGACAGACAACGTGCTCGTGGTCGACTTCGCCGACCTCAAGGACCAGGCGTGGAACGCCCTCGCCATCGACAAGGACACCACGATCACCGTCGAGTACACAGCGCACATGAACGACCAACGTGTCATTGGCAGCGCAGGCAACCCCAACAGCGTGCATCTCACCTATACCGACGACCCGATCAGCGGGGGTGACGGCCACACCGACGAGGCAACTGTTCGTGTCTTTGCATACCGGCTGGCACTGACGAAGGTGGACGAGCAGACGGGCGAACCCATCCCGGGGGCGGGGTTTACCATCCGCGTGCGCGACGACAGCTCCGACGAGGGGTCAAGGGGGCTCTTCGTGCAGGCAGACGGCTCACTCGCCTCCTCTGCCCACGAGTTTGCGACGTCTGCCGGCGGAACCTTCGAGGTACTCGGCCTCGACGAGGGCACCTACGTCATTTCTGAGACCACCGTGCCTGAGGGCTACGTTCCCCCAGCTCATGACATAGCCCTCACGGTCGACTCTGAGCTGGATGGGCAGGCCGCCTCCCTTTCCAGGCTCTCGTCAAGCATCTGTGGCACTGACGGCGAGGACGCCGAGTCCGTTTGCGTGGCAGAGGTCAGTGCGGTAGATGGAAACGCCGGATCCCTCAGCGTTCGCATGACCAACGAGCGTTGGCTACTCATGCCCTTGACGGGGCGCGCGGGGCTTAGAGGGTCAGCCTGGATAGGCGTAGGCCTCATGGCGTCTGCGGCATTCGGCCTAGTCGCACGCCACGCGCTGCGCCGCCGCTTCTGAGCAGACGAAAGGAGAACCCATGTCACGTAAATCTCAGCTTTTTGCATACGCTCTTTGGGCCACCGTCCTGGCAGCCCTCATCGCACTCGTCCCATCCTCCAAGGCGTTTGCCGCAGCCAGTCCCGGTGACGTGATCGTCGTGAAGAACGGGGCCAATCTCCCCAAGAAGACCTACGGACACGACATACGCTTCCACACCGCTCCCGACGGGTCGGTCATGTACTGCATCGAGATGCTCGTAAGCGGCGGTGACTCATCCCTTGAGACCAAGGTCTCAGACCAGCGCATCACCGGCCAAGTCGGCGCTGTCCTCTACCCCGGCTATCCCAAGACGCGCACCAGCGGCG
>CAMYZR010000354.1 GCA_947303905.1 uncultured Atopobiaceae bacterium | reverse complement strand
CGCTGGCCAGCTCCTCGCAGAAGTGCGTGATGCGGAAGGGGGCGCGGTCGCGGGCACAGCTGGCGATGAGCTCGGGGAACTCGGAGAGCTTGCGCGAGAGAGCAAGCTCGGTCGGGTCGGTGAGCAGCGACAGGTCGTAGTCGTTGCCGGTGGCGCGGCGTGCGACCTCGTCCATGCCCAGCTCCTCGGCCTCCTCGGCAGAGACGTCGATGGCGCGGCGCAGAATCGAGCAGATGCGCGCATGGGCGTACTGCACGTAGTAGACGGGGTTGGCGTTGCTCTGCTCCTTGACCTTCTCGATGTCGAAGTCGATGGTCTGGTTGGAGGAGCGGCTGATGAGCGTGTAGCGGGTGGCGTCGACGCCTGCCTCGTCCACCAGCTCCTGGAAGGAGATCATCGTGCCCTTGCGCTTGGACATACGGACCGGCTCGCCGTTCCTGAGCAGGTTGACGAACTGGCCGAGCAGGATCTCGTACTTGCCGGGGTAGCCGAAGGCCTCGGCGACGGACTGGACGCGCTTGATGTAGCCGTGGTGGTCGGCGCCCCAGATGTTGATCTCGTAGTCGACGATCTCGAACTTCTTCCAGCAGTAGGCAACGTCGGAGGCGAAGTAGGTGTACTCGCCGTTGCTCTTGATCAGGACGCGGTCCTTGTCGTCGCCGAAGGCGGTCGACTTGAACCAGAGGGCGCCGTCGTCGGTGCGATAGAGCAGGCCCTTGTCCTCGAGCATCTTGAAGGTGCGGTCGATGTAGGAGACGCCGGTCTCGTCGGGCTCGTAGAAGCTGCGCTCGGAGCGCCACTCGTCGAAGTCGCAGCGCACCTGATGGCAGGTGTCCTTGATCTGCTGGAGCATGTCCTGGTAGGAGCGCTCGCGGAACTCGGGGTCGCGCACCTCGGGCTCCTCGTTGACCCACTTGTCGCCGTCCACCTCGTAGAAGCGCTTGGCGATCTCGATGATGTAGTCGCCGCCGTAGGAGTTGCCGCCCAGGGTCTCGTTGAAGGCATCCATGTACGGATGGGTCTCGGGCTTCTCGTCGAGCTCGTCGTCCACGTAGGCCTCGCGGTCTGCGAGCAGCACGGCCGCGGCAGCCGCGGCGTCGACGCCCTGCGCCTTGACGATCTGGTCGATCTGCAGGTAGCGCATGGCGACGGACTGGCCGAAGACGTCCATCTGGGAGCCGTGGTCGTTGATGTAGTACTCGCGCTGGACGTCGAAGTTGGCATGCTCGAGCACGTTGCAGAGCGAGTCGCCGATGGCGGCCCAGCGGCCGTGGCCGACATGCAGGGGGCCGGTGGGGTTGGCCGAGATGAACTCGACCTGGGTGCGCAGGCCATTGCCCACGTTAACCTTGCCCCAGTCGTCGCCCGCCTCGATGACCGTGCGGAAGACCTCGTTGTTGGCGGCGGAGTTGAGGTAGAAGTTGATGAAGCCGGGGCCAGCGACCTCGACCTTGGCAACGGAGGCGTTCTCGGGCATATGGGCGACGATGGCAGCGGCGATCTTGGCGGGAGCCATGTGGGCCAGGCGCGCCGAACGCATTGCCACCGTAGAGGTCCAGTCACCGTTTCCCGAATCAGCCGGTCGCTCGATGCCACAATCCTTGACCTCGAACTCCGGCAGATCACCCGCCGCCTGAGCGGCGGCAATAGCCTGCTTGACAAGCTCCTCGATCGTTTCGGGCATCTCTTGGACTCCTTTTTCTCGATAGGTAAAACTCAGGTCGAATACGCAACGTTGTGAGTGTAGCAAAGTAGCAGACCGTTGACAGCAACGGAGAGCACATTCACCGATTCGTCGTGTGGAACTGCCACAGACGAGGCCTGCTACACCTGCCTATGTGTCGGGTGGCGCGCCTGGGCTATGCGCGGCTCCTGCGGCCGGACCCCTTGGCCTCCTCGAGGGCGAGCTCGTTGCGCAGACGCGCGAGGCCGCGCTCCAGGCCCACCGGATAGGTCTGCGGGTTGAGGAAGCGCTTGGTCGCCGGGTCGAGGTGCATGAAGGCCTCGCGGCAGCGCGCCTTTGCTGTCTCGATGGACTCGGGCTCCTCCACGCGGTGCCCGTCGGCCACCAGCTGCACCAGCATCTCGTGCGGCGTGGCGTCGGAGAGGTCGAAGGAGGTGAGCTCGTCGAGCACGTCGACCATCGAGGTGGTGTCGCCGGAGTCGACGGAGTCGTCCACGATCATGTCGCCCACGGGCACGCCGGCCGCGTCGTAGTAGCGACGGATGTGCTGCACGCCGGGGATGGTGCGCTTGTACGCCTGCTCAGACAGCTTGATGACCGGCTCCCAGGGGCTCTCGGGCGTCTCGCGCGTCGCGGAGATCTTGACGTAGGGCAGGTCCGCCTCGTCGAAGGCCTTGCGGGCCTCCTTGGCGAGACGGGCGAGGTCGCCGGAGTCGAGGCGCACCGCGGCAAGGCGCTCGCCACGCTCCTCCATCTCCTTGGCGACCGTGATCGCGTTCTTGATGCCCTGGCGGACGTCGTAGGTGTCGAGCAGCAGCACGCAGTTCTTGGGGCTGGAGGCCGCAAACGCGCGGAAGGCGTCGAGCTCCGTCGGGAAGGATATAACCCAGGAGTGGGCATGGGTG
>CAMYZR010000353.1 GCA_947303905.1 uncultured Atopobiaceae bacterium | reverse complement strand
AGCGACCATCGCACCCTGTACTACGAGAACAAGATTCGCTGGTGCGACCTGCTGCTGCTTCACGCCGAGGACGAGTAGCCCAAGAGCCGCCGCACAAAGACCGCCAAGGGGAGCATCCCGCACAAAAGGGGATGCTCCCCTTTAGCATCCTCCCTTTTGGTGCCTACCGTCAGGGGTGGCCCCGTGGCACCCCGTAGGCTTGGCGCCACGGGTCGCCTTTATGCAGTTTCATCAGCCTATCGAGGTCCCGCATCACGTACTGATATAATCGTGCGACCAATCATTCGTATATCCGGAGGACATGTGGAAGTCATTCGCATCGAAGGTGGCTACCCCATCACTGGTGAGGTCACGGTTGAGGGCGCAAAGAACTCCGCGCTCAAGCTCATGGCGGCAACCATTCTCGCCCCCGGCGTCTCCACGCTGACCAACGTCCCCAACATCGCCGACGTGCACGTCATGGGCAAGGTGCTCAAGGAGCTCGGCGCCAAGATCGAGGTCGTCGACGAGCACACCCTCGTCATCGACACCTCCGCGGTGGACCGCTGGGAAACGCCCTATCACCTGGTTGCGCAGATGCGCGCCTCAACCGCGGTGCTTGGCCCCCTTATTGGTCGATTTGGCAAGGCCACCGTCGCCATGCCGGGTGGCTGCAACATCGGCGCACGCAAGATTGACATGCATCTTCTGGGTCTCCAGTCGCTTGGCGTGCAGTTTGACATGTCGCACGGAGACATCTGTGCCACCACGCCCGCGGGCCTTACCGGCACCAATGTCACCTTGGACTTCGCGAGCGTGGGAGCCACCGAGAACCTCATGATGGCTGCCGTGCGTGCCAAAGGTGTCACCACCATTGACAACGCCGCTCGTGAGCCCGAGATCGTTGACCTTGCCAACATGCTCAACGAGATGGGCGCCAACGTGCACGGCGCAGGCTCGCCGGTCATCGAGATTGTGGGCGTCGACGCGCTCTACCCGGTGGAGCATCGCGTGGTGGGTGACCGCATCGAGGCCGGCACGTTCATTGCCATGGCTGGCATCTGTGGCGGACCGGTCACCATCAAAGGCTTCAATCCCATTCACCTGGGGCTCGTCCTCAAGAAGTACGAGCTGATGGGCCTGGACATCGAGCGCGGTGATATGCAGTGCACGGTCAGCCGTACGTCGCCCCTGCGCCCCGTTGACATCCAGACCTTGCCGTTCCCGGGCTTTCCCACCGACATGCAGGCGCAGACGATGTGCCTGCTCGCGCTGGGATCGTCATCATGCGTCGTGACCGAGAACGTCTTTGAGAACCGCTTCATGTTTGCCAGCGAGCTCCAGAGGATGGGTGCGGACATCCGCATCGAGGGACATCATGCCATCGTGCACGGTGTGAAGCGCTTCAGTGGCGCCCAGGTCAAGGCTCCTGACCTGCGCGGCGGCGCGGCGCTGGTGATGGCGGGCCTCGTGGCCGACGGCCAGACCACGGTCTCGGACATCTACCACATCGACCGTGGCTACGAGCATTTCGTCGAGAAGCTTCTCGCGCTGGGCGCCCATGTGGAGCGGGCTGACATCCCAGACCTTGACTAGCTAGAAGGGCGGGGCGCCAATTGGGTGTCCCGCCCTTCTCATCCGTCCCCCGAAAACTTACCTCCCCTCGTGGTTACCCCGCGTAATCTCGCGATGATATTGGGTACAACCGCTGGACATGCCTTTTGCATGCGATCAGTCACTATAGGGAGGAGGGGGCCATGCCTCGTACTGAGTCACACGGCGAGGGTAGCCTCACGATGGCGGGGGAGGACTACATCGAGTCCATTTACCGTCTTATGGAAGAAGGACACGGGAGCGCCGAGCTCGGCGTTCGCTCGGTAGATGTTGCGGAAGACCTCAACGTCAGCAAGGCGAGCGTCAGCAAGGCGCTCACCTATCTCAAGGAAACCGGTATGGTTGAGCAGGCGCGCTATGGGCGCGTGACGCTTACCGAGGCTGGTACCGCATATGCACGCGACGTGTGGCGCCGCCACCGCGCGCTTCGTCAGTTCTTGATGGTGGAGCTGGGCGTCGAGCCTCAGACGGCCGACGACGAGGCTTGCCTCATGGAGCATAACCTTTCGGCAGACACTATGGACAAGCTCTATCGATATCTCGAAGAGCGTGGTGTCAACGTCGAGGACTAGCCGCGCATCACAAAGACGCGTCCAAGGACCATTTCGTAAAGAGGTATCAACTATGAAATCAGTCATTCCTGCAGCCGGTCTCGGCACCCGTTTTCTCCCCGCAACCAAGGCGGTTCCCAAAGAGCTGCTTCCGGTTCTCAACAAGCCCGTTATCCAGTATGTGGTCGAGGAAGCGCTTGAGCCTGAGGGCGTTGACGAGGTCATCATCGTAAACTCGCATGACAAGCCGCAGATTGAGGCGTATTTCAGCGTTGACCAGGATTTTGAGGACATGCTGCGGTCTCGCGGCAAGGCCAAGGAGGCCGACGCCGTGCACACTGCCGCAACGCTTCCCATTACGTTTGCCTATCAGGATGACCCCAAGGGCCTTGGTCATGCGGTGCTGTGCGCGGCAGAGGCGGTCGCCGGAGAGTCGTTCTTCGTCCT
>CAMYZR010000352.1 GCA_947303905.1 uncultured Atopobiaceae bacterium | reverse complement strand
GACGAAGCGGAAGGTTTGCCCGTTCCGCGATCTTCGAGTAGCAACCCATTCGAGGGGTCACATCAAACAGACGGGTGTCCGCTCCGATGATTATGTATGTCGGTTTGCCTTTGCCCTTGCGGCTTTCGAGTATCTCTCCACCTGTGGCCTCTACACGTTGGCCGTCAGGTCCAGACCAGTGGCTGGCGCTCACGTCAATCCAGACGTTCATCTCCTGACGCTTCAGTTCTTCCTCAGTGATTGGTATGTGCACAGTGCCGTACTGCGACTCTCGCCAGATGGGACCGCTTACCTCGGCTGTGACCTCTCCGTGCGTCTTCACGCCAGACCGCAGAAACGTCTCGTAGTCAAGGGTGCCGATAACCGTGCCGTCGGTAAGCAAGACATTGTACTCGGCACCCACTTCACTCTTGCGAGCCTTGCGCACGCGCACAGGCACGCTCTCCATGTGCTTTCCCTCTGTGAACGCGAGCCCTTTCTCATTGAGCCACACGCGCACACACTCGCGGTTCAAGCGTGTCCGCAGCTCGTCAGGCATCGACGGAAGACCTTCCCGTCTAGCTTCCTGCTTCTTTGTGGCCTCCTTCGCTGCTTGCTTCTTCGCGGCAGCTGTGAGCCTGTCTAAAAATCCCATCTCACCCCTCTTATCTTCTTAATCGTCGCCTCTTGGCGACTTTGGTCCTGTAATGCGGGCAACCGGATATGGGACATTGTTTCCCGACGGCGGGGGTCGCGTGATGCTTTGGCCTTGGGACCTGGATCTCTTTAGGGAGGATCGCGCCCCCGCCCGGCGGAGCTGCGCGGATGAGCTGGATGGCACCTGGTTGCCTCATGTCGGAAGAGGCTGCGCGCCGCCGGGACGAGGGGACCCAGCCGTTACGCGACGACCTGCGACGATCGGAGGCAGAAGGTGTTCTACGTGGGCATCGACCTCGCCAAGTTCAAGCACTCGGCGGCGGTCATTCGGGACGACGGGAGGAGGCTCGTGCGCGGGTTCCCCTTCCCCAACACGAGGGAGGGTTTCGAGGCCCTGCTGGCCAGGCTCGCCTCCGCCGGCGCGCACGCGGGCGAGTCGCAGGTGTGCCTGGAGGCCACCGGGCACTACGGGCGCAACCTGATAGCCTTCCTCGAGGGGCGCGGCTACGAGGTCTTCGAGGTGAACCCGCTGCTCACCGCCAGCTGGCGGCGGGCGACGAGCGTGAGGAAGGTGAAGAACGACGCGGTCGACGCGGAGGCGCTGGCGCTGTGGCTCCTGGCCGGGAACCCCACGGCGCGCAGGCGTGCCAAGGACGAGTCGGACGACCTCAGGGCGCTCGCGAGGTCCCGCATCTCCCTCTCACACATGATAGGCGACTGCAAGAGGAGGGCAGTCGCGATCCTCGACGTGACGTTCCCCGAGCTGCACGGGTTCTTCTCCGACGACTTCGGCGTGGCGGCGACGGCGGTGCTCATGCGCTGGCAGAGCGCCGAGGCGCTCTCGCACGCGAGGCTCGACTCGATCCGCAAGGAGGTCCGCGAGGCCGGCGGCAGGCTCACGGAGGCCAGGGCCTCCGAGCTCAGGGCGCTCGCCCGCTCGTCGGTGGGCACGGCCAGCGCGCCTCTAGCGTTCCAGCTGAGGCAGCTCCTCGCCCAGATCGCCTTCACCAAGGGCCAGATGGCTGAGCTCGACCGGGAGCTCGGCCGCATGGTCGAGGGCTCGCCGGTGCTCACCATACCGGGCGTCGGCACCGTGCTCGGCGCCGGCATCCTCGGCGAGGTCGGCGACGTCGCGCGGTTCGCCAGCGCCAAGAAGCTGCTCGCCTTCGCCGGCTGCGACCCCTCGGTCTTCGAGTCCGGCGAGTTCGTCGGGTCGAGGGCCCACATGTCCAAGCGGGGCTCGCCGTACCTGCGCTGGTACCTATGGCTCGCCGCCGACCGCGCCAGGATGTACGACCCGGCGCTCGGCGCATACTACGCCAAGAAGCGCTCCGAGGGCAAGTGCCACAAGGTCGCCGTGAGCGCCGTGGTGCGCAAGCTCGTGTCCATCATCTATGCCGTCCTGCGCGACGGCACGCCCTACGCCTGCCCGGCCGCGTAGCCGCGGGCGACATACGGCCCGACCAGGCGGCTGCCGGCCGCCTGCTTCCGCATGCCGGAAAACAACGTTCCATATCCGGTTGTCAAGGTGCTGCGAAACTCGAAAAACCTCGGACTAATCTGTTGACAAATTCATAGCTGGCTCCCTACTCGTGCTCCATTGCGTAATGACGAGAAACATCGTCATGGCTATTCGTCGCTACTTCTAAGTGCTGAAAACTCGTCAAGTGACATACCAAGGGCGTGAATCACCTTTTCGGCAGTGCTGAATTTCGGATCCCCGACCTTGCCATTTACAAGCATCGAAACGTAGGCATCAGAAAACCCAGTGGCACTAACAATATGCTTCTGCTTGATACCCCTCTCTTCCATTGCCCTTCTAAGAGCTTCGGCAAACGTCACAGCAGACCACCTCCGGATTTGATTCTTTTGCTACATCCTAAGCCTATTTAAGAAATTTCACAAGATTACTTGACTTCAAACCTAAATATGCTTAGGTTTAGATACAGACCTAAGCGCATTTAGGAAGGAGGTGCA
>CAMYZR010000351.1 GCA_947303905.1 uncultured Atopobiaceae bacterium | reverse complement strand
GGCACCATGGCCTCGAGCACTTCCGGCGCGAGCGGCGTCGCCGCGCCATAGTCCAGATATGCCTGATCTGCTGCCATGGGCCTCCCCTGCTGTTGTTGCCTCCCCCATACTAGCCGTTGTGCGACGGCGAGGCCAACGCGAGAAGCGGACGCTGGAGGGCAATCCAGCTCCCATCGGGCGCGATTTGCGCACGTATGGCCATATCGGTCGGATTGTCGCGAATTCTTCGGCGCATTTTGGGAACAAGAACCCTATGGAGCCGAATGCGAACATAGCCCTTGTCCCTGTCGAGCACGACCTTGACGTCACCACCGTCAGCGCCGTTCGCACGTCGCTCGACCGGCTGATCGACAACGGGTGCCGACGCATCATCATCAACATGTCCGGCGCGAGCTACGTCGATTCAGCGGGCATGGCGATGCTTCTGGCGGAAATCCGCCGCATGAGGAGGCTGCACGGGCTGCTCTCGCTCACCAACGTGTCCGATCAGGTGCTCTCCATCTTCCGGAGAGCGCGGCTCGTCGACTTTGTGCCCGTCTCGGCAGCGGGGGCCAAAGGGAAGGTCGAGGAGCTGGATCCGTCAGTGATGCCCCTTTGGCGTACGGCCGTGCCGATCGACTGCGGAGACCTCTCCCTCACGCGCGCCAACATCGAGCGTCTGCTCGAGCAGTCTCCGCTTTCCGGTGACGAGCTGTTCGATGCCATGCTGGCCGCGGGCGAGGCGGTGGGCAACGCCGTGGACCACACCGACGGCACGGATTCCCTGGTGACCGTCACGGGCTATCCCGATCGCGTGGTCATAGAGGTGAGCGACCGCGGACCCGGCTTTGACCCAGCGGCAGCGCCGTGTGCCAGCGAGGGATCTCACGCAGAGCGGGGACGCGGGATCAAGCTGATGCGACTGCTGGCCGACTCGGTCACCATCGCCCCACGACAGAGCGGCGAGGGCATGAAGGTGCGCATCGTGAAGCTCGCGCACGCGTCAACCGATTAGTCCCGATGGGACCAGAGGCACGAGAGAGGCGAGAATCGTCTCGCCTCATTTCTTCTTGAGCCATCTACCTGCGAAAACAAAAGTAATTCCAAAAAAGTCAAAAAAGTTCTTGCATTGGGTGGGAGGTTCTCGTATATTAATTCCTGCACGCGGGCTTAGCGCAGTTGGTAGCGCGCAACCTTGCCAAGGTTGAGGTCGCGGGTTCGAACCCCGTAGCCCGCTCCATGCACTCTTCAGGCCGGACTTGTTCGGCCTTTTTCATAACTGGCGACGTGGCCAAGTGGTAAGGCAGAGGCCTGCAAAGCCTTTATCTCCAGTTCGAATCTGGACGTCGCCTCCAAGCCAGACAAGGGTCGATGCAGAAGCATCGGCCCTTCTTTTGTCTCGCGAGTCTGTGCGGCTGGGTTGCTAGGTTGCGACTAGTCCGCTGGTGGGGACGGAACCGATGCCCGTTGCGGTCCTGGGAGCGTACCGGTGGCGACTGGTCCGCCGGTGGAGACGGAACCGCTGCCCGTTGCGGCTCCCGCAGCGGACCTGTGACTACTCATCCGCAGCGTCTAAACTGCGGCGCCCGACACCGAAGCACGCCTCCCGCAGCAAGCACCTGCGCATCCATCTCAAAGCTCCTTTGCACCCCACAGCCCATCAGCAGCGAGAGAAACGCCTGATCACGCATGACATCCGCAAAACCAAAGCGAACCACGCGCAGCACGTCAGGACAAGCCTCGATATGCGTCTGCCTTCGGTGCTCATCATCAATGACCTGCGAAATCGATCGCCCGGCAGTCATTGCGGGATTCTCATACTTCTCAATCCCGTCCATCTCCCCCACCAGATGCGCCCCACCTGACATCTCCCACGCAAAGTCAACCCGATAATCTGCCCCAGGCGCAAGCGGACTATGAAACACCCGCTGAAGATCAGGCAAAGCCAGACCAAGCTCCAACATGGTCGCACGCGCAATCGATTCCCCGCCGCTCTCCGCCCGCGCATCCCCCAGCGACATCATCGCACGCATTCGCCTGATCCCTGGCATGCGTTGACAAGCCTGCTCGATCATGTCCATCAGCTCATCGCCAGTTCTTTGAGAGACCCGAAGAGCCGAATCGAGAAGGGCATGACCTGAACGGAAGTCCATGATCCGCAGGCAATCCCCCACGGTTCTTGCAAACGATGTCAGGCGAACTCCTGCGTTCACCTCGCACTCATCGTGCGAAACGATGACGTCCCGGCGGAATGCGAGCTCCCTCCCGTGTGCGCGTCGCGTTGTCGCGACCCAGACCTTGTCCAGATAGCGATTGCTCACCGCCAGACCCCATGCCACGCCGGCTGAAGGCCCGGCAAATATCCAATCAGGATGGAGCTCCTGCAGGCTGATGATCTTGTGCCATGTTCGACTGGACGCCTTCAATGAGCTCCAATATGGGGTACGCGCAAACACCATAGGAGCAACTTCCACGACATAGCCCTCTTGCGCGGCGCGTCGTAGTCGCTTCTGCTCCTTCTTCGCATGCGGCACGTAGCATCTGGACTTCTCCTCTGACGCAGACAACTGGTCGTCAACCCAAGCGCGTGTCCGATGTTTCATGAGACCTCCTGTACGCTGTCCCGCATGCCCCTTAAACCGTAGG
>CAMYZR010000350.1 GCA_947303905.1 uncultured Atopobiaceae bacterium | reverse complement strand
CATGGCTTGATTCGGACGGCTTTCTGGGACAGTGAGTAGGCGAGTCGATGGCAGAGCGGGCATAGACCATATTCCGCAGGAAGACGCTGGACCGCATCTCCTCTCCAGAGCAGCTCACAGACTATCTCCGCGTGACGAATCCCGGGATCTGGGTGGTTCCGGCCTTTGTGAAGCTCCGCTGGCGCGCGGGATGCCAACCCGATGCGAAGGTATACCTTATCGCCCGCGTCGATTGCTAAGCGACGCCGGGCCAAGGGCTCCGCTTTGCCGCAGCCGTTTGCCGAGAAAGACCTGCTCCGTTCCGCCTACAATGATTGTCGATAGTCCAGGGACGAGAGGGTGCATCGTGGAACCCACAACCAAGGCCAACGATCCCAAGCGCACGGCGGCAGAGGCGGGCTGGCATGTGTCGCGCTATAACCTAAGCGCCCCGGTGCCCGGGAACAAGACCGTTGCCATAGCGAACCTCTACAAGGGCACGTGCGCCGAGTACAACCCAATCGAGCTGTACCTTATGGGCGTGCTCGACGAGATTTCCGAGGACCACCCAATCATTTCCCGCCTGTCCAAGCGCGGTGTCATCGCCAGCTTTGACGAGCGGGCCGCCCTCGAGACGATGGGGCGCGCGGCCTGCATGCGGTCCCGGGGCGTGTCGCTTACCATCTGCCCAACCCTAGGTTGCAACTTTGACTGCCCGTACTGCTTTGAGGACCATCGGGTTGGCAGGATGTCGGCAGACGTGCAGGACGACGTGGTGGCGCTTGCCAAGCGTATGATGGATGCCTCCGGCTCCAGCAACCTCTCGATTACCTGGTTTGGGGGCGAGCCGCTGCTCGCGCCCGACGTGATCGAGTCGCTCTCGAAGCGCTTCATGGCGCTGATGGACGAGAGGGGCGGCACGTATCGCGCGGGCATCATCACGAACGGCTACCTGCTCACGCAAGAGACCGCGCGCATGCTTGGCGAGTGCAAGGTGGCATCGGCTCAGGTGACCCTCGACGGCATGCGCGAGGCCCATGACGCAACGCGTCACCTGGCCGGTGGCGACCCCACGTTCGACCGCATCGTGGAGAACCTTCGCGCGCCGCTTCCCTTCCGGGTGAGCATTCGCCACAACGTGCACGCCGGCAATCGCGACCAGATGGATGCGCTCGAGGCGTTTGTGACGCAGCTGGCGAAGGAGTCGGGCAACGACATCCGCTACTACCCTGCGCCCGTGAGCGGCTCTGCCGTTGCGGACGAGCGAGGGCAACAGGTTGACCTGCTCTGCGGAGGAACGGACGCCGAGGTGGGCATCCGGCAGGACGCGAACCGCTTTAGCGCTGGCCGCGGCAACTACTGTGGCGCGCAGAGCTTCTGGGTTGTGGGCATCGACGACAAGGGCAACCTGCAGAAGTGCTGGGAGGCGGTTGACAAGCCGCATGTTAGCTTCGGCACGGCGCACGACTGGGACCCGATGAACCCGTTGACAACCGCGGCGAACCCCGACAACCTCACCAAGTTCCTCAACTCGGCAGGTCCGGTGCCCGATGACGAGTGCCATGAGTGCGCGTGGTTGCCGCTGTGCGTGGGAGGATGCCCCTTCAAGCGCCTGCACGGGAACAGGTCGTGCGTGCCCTACAAAAACGACGCTGAGGCCTACGTTCTTGCGCTCCACGCGCGCATAGGGGAGAGCAAGGCCGCCGAGGGCGATAGGCCCTAAGCGATCAGACACAGCATGAGAGGGGAGGCCAGGGGTTGAAACCTCTGGCCTCCCGCTATGACAGACTGCTCAGAATCGACGCCCGTGGCCGCACGGGCATCGTGCATAGATCACATGTGGCCCGCAAGCAGGGTGCATTCGCGCGCTTCTGGTTGTCGGTGCACACCGACGGGCAATCCGTCAGGCTCCATCCGCCAGACACAGACTCCAGCTGCTCGTCGGTGAGCTCGATGCCTTTCTCCTTGACGAGGGCCATGAGCTCCTCGGGCGTCTTGGCGGCCTTTGCCTTGGCCTTCTGCTCGTTGGTCAGGTCGTTGAATTCCAGAGTGTCTCCTCTAGTTGCGCCTTTACGCTGCCGCTGCCCATTCTACCGCGGCGCCCGAGGACTCACTTCAGGTGTTCTCATCTCTTCTCGAGGAGCACGTACCAATCCACGCAGGTATGGCCAGACGACAGCCTCTCGGCAGCAACCCAGCCGTCCCTCCTTAGGCGCCGCCTGAGCGAGACCCTGCTCTCGATGACGTGGAAGGAGCCGGCTTGCGGATCGTAGCCGACGAGCGCGAGAAAGTGGTCGGGAACATGGACGACGGCCGTGCCACCACAGAGCAGGTGGCTCGTCAGCCTGTCGTCAGCGACCGTCCCCCAAAACTGCCCCGCAACGCGAAAGCCCAGCTCCTCGCCAAACTTCTGCTCCACGTTGTCGTACAGGATTTTTCGATACGTGCCCTTCTCGCTGGGCCGGTAGGCACCGATACGCATCGCCCACTGCCCGATGCGCACGGCATCGGGCAGGCAACCGTTAAGGGCGTGGACGGCATTGCAGAAGGAGAAGACGCCGCATCCGGCCTGGGCGAGCCGAAGGTCCTGCGGGGCCTCGTCGCCGTCGGCCTGGAAGCGTTCGTCCCGCTGGTCATATACGACCAGGTCA
>CAMYZR010000349.1 GCA_947303905.1 uncultured Atopobiaceae bacterium | reverse complement strand
TGGGGTCTGGTGCTGCCCTTCTCCGTGAGTGAGAACACGGTGCTCGAGCGCCACACCGAGGACGACTTCGGCCCCGGCCTGACGCTTGACTACGACAAGATGCGCTCCTACACCACCCAGCTCATCAAGGACTTCGACATCCGTCCCGCCGGCAGCGAGGACGAGCGCATGAGCGGCCTCTCGGGCGGCAACCAGCAGAAGGCCATCATTGCCCGCATGGTCACCGCTGCCCCCAACCTGCTCATCGCCTTCCAGCCCACCCGCGGCCTGGACGTCGGCGCCATCGAGTTCGTCCACAAGACGCTGATCGCCGAGCGCGACCGCGGCGCGGCCATCCTGCTCATCTCCTTCGAGCTCGACGAGGTCATGGACGTGTCCGACACCATCGCGGTCATCTACCACGGACAGATCGCGGGCACCTTCGCCCAGGGCACCGTGGACGAGAACCAGCTCGGTCTTCTCATGGCAGGAGGTGAGGCACAGTGAGCAAGTTGGAGAAGTTCCTCCGGGGCCGCTTTGCTGCGGCACTCGTGGCCGTGCTCGTGGGCTTCGCCATCTCGGCGATCGTGCTCGCGGCCGCTGGCTACAATCCCATCGGGTCGTTCGCGGCGCTGTTCAACGGCGCCTTCGGCAAGCCCAAGTACATCGCCAACGTCATCATCAAGGCAACGCCCATCCTGCTGACGGGCGTCTCGGTCGCCTTCGCCTTCAAGACGGGCCTCTTCAACATCGGCGCCGAGGGCCAGTACATCCTCGGCACGACGCTCGCCACCATCGTGGGCGTCAAGCTCAACCTCCCGATGCCCCTGCAGGTTCCCATCGTGCTGTGCGCCGGCATCTTCGGCGGCGCCCTACTCGGTGCCTTCGTGGGCTGGCTCAAGGCCCACTTCGGCATCCACGAGGTCATCACCTCCATCATGTGCAACTGGATCGCCTTCTACCTCTGCAACTTCGTGGTCATGAGCGACACCTTCCACAAGCCCAACTCCACCAGCGCCCTGCAGGTCAACGGGTCCAGCTACACCATGATCTTGGGCAACTGGAAGAAGTCGGCCGAGGGCAAGGCCTTCCTCAAGGGCATCCCCTGGCTGCGCGAGATCCTCGCCAAGACCGACCTCAACTACGGCTTCATCATCGCCGTGCTGGTGGCCATCCTCATCAGCTTCGTGCTCACCCGCACCAAGCTCGGCTACGAGCTCCGCGCCGTGGGCTTCAACCGTGACGCCGCCCGCTTCAGCGGCATCTCGGTCGAGCGCAACATCGTGCTGTCCATGCTCATCTCCGGTGCCATCTGCGGTCTGGCCGGCGCCCTCACCATCACGGGCATCGCGCCGCACACCATCACGCTGCTAGCGGCCATGGAGAGCTACGGCTTCAACGGCCTGTCGGTCGCCTTCATCGCGGCATGCTCGCCACTTGGCTGCATACCCGCATCCATCCTGTTCGCCTCGCTGATCTACGGCGGCATGTCGGTCCAGCAGGTCATGGGCGCCCCGTCCGACATCATCAACATCATGATCGGTACCATCGTGTTCTTCACGGCACTGCCGGGCGTCACCCCGATGCTCGCCGACATGCTGGCCAAGAAGCGCAGGGCGGAGGAGGACATCAGGGTCTCCAAGGATGGCACCCCGCTGCCGGAGAAGGAGGTGTAGGGCGATGTTTGCTAACCTGATTCTGCTTGTCGGCATCACCCTCATGTATTCGACCCCGCTCATCTTTGGTGCCCTTGGCGGCGTCATCTCCGAGCGCTCGGGCGTCACCAACATCGGCATCGAGGGCATGATGGTCATCGGTGCGGTGGCTGCCGCCACGACGAGCTACTTCACGGGCAACCCGTGGCTTGGTTTCCTTGCCGCCGGCATCTGCAGTGGCCTTGTCGCGCTGCTCCACGCTGTGGCCTCCGTCACCTTTGCCGCAGACCAGACCATCAGCGGCGTCGCCATCAACATGCTGGCGCCGGGCCTGGCGCTCTTTGCCTGCCGCCGCTTCTTTGACGGTGCTGCCATGACCCCGATCGCGCCCAAGCTTCCCAAGATCCTGGGCGAGACCGGCCTCGCGGGAACCCCCTTTGCCAACCTCAACGTCAACGTGACCACCGTGCTCGCACTGGTTCTCACGGCCATCATGTGGTTCGTGCTGTACAAGACCAAGTGGGGCCTGCGCGTGCGTGCGGTGGGCGAGCATCCCGCGGCTGCCGACACCCTCGGCATCGACGTCTACAAGGTACGCTACTGCTGCGTCATCCTCTCGGGCATGCTGGCCGGCTTCGGCGGCGCCTCGATGACCATCGCCATCATCGCGCAGTTCACGCAGACGGCCATCTCGGGCCACGGCTTCATTGCCATGGCCGCGGTCATCTTTGGCAAGTGGACGCCCTTCGGCGCCTATGGCGCCTGCCTGCTCTTCGGCTTTACCCAGGCACTCGTCATTATGCTGGGTGGCGGCGACTTCGTGATTCCCAGCCAGATTCTCTCCATGCTGCCCTACGCGATGACCATCATCGTGCTCATCCTCTTCGTCGGACGCTCCGTGGCCCCCAAGGCCGACGGCGTGCCCTACGTCAAGGGCTCGCGCTAAGCAAGCGGGGCCGCGCGCCCGAACTTGTGCCGCGCCGGCGCGACCCGCCGCTCCTGGGCGGA
>CAMYZR010000348.1 GCA_947303905.1 uncultured Atopobiaceae bacterium | reverse complement strand
GCTGAACGCCAGGCGAGGACACCTCCACATAGAACAGCCCCATGCAGGCAGCCGCGCAGACCAGCCCAACGATGGTCACGAGGCCGCCGCGCATGCCCTTCTCCGCGGCGATGGTGCCCAGCAGGCTGTACTGCAGGTAGAACAAAAAGAGCATCAGGTAGAGATAGGAGTCGAGCAGCAAGGTGAGGTCGAGGCCCGCCTCAAGGCGACCCGCAAGCACTTTGAGCGGCAAAAACGCGATAAAGACCACCTCGACGACAAAGGTGCTCAGGTAGGCAAGCGTCTCGTTGAAGGTGCGCTGCCCATCGTTTTTGAGTTCTTCCTTCTTGAAGTAAGCGGCGTTTGCCGCAAGCCCAAACAGCCAGAAGACCACTGCCTGCCAGGTGCGCGTCTCCGCCGTCAGCGGGAAGAAGTAGGAAAAGACCGCCAGTACCAAACAGCAGACCAATGCCATCGAATAGGGACCCGTATCGCTTCTCGAACCCATTGCTTACTCCTCTCGTACCTGTTCCGTCAAAGACAGAGCTTCCCTAGCGACCGATGCCCTTGCACATGACATAGGTCATCGCAAGAAGCACAAAGCTGCCGAAGTGCCAGAGCGCCAGGCTCGGAGCCTGCCCCAGCGCGCAGAACGCCCCAATGAGCGCCGCGGCAAGCGTGATGACCGAGGCCACCAGCAGCAGCGGCGCGCCCGGCACCCGCTTCTCGAGCGCCGCCACAAACCTGCTTAGGCAATACAGCGCCGCAAGCGCCACCACCAGCGAGGGGAAGCAGGCGAGGTAGGCGTCCGCATACTCCACCAGCGACGCCGGCAGATCGCCCCGTGCAAAGAGTCCCATGCCCGCCAAGGCGCACGCGAGCACGCTCAGCAGGTACAGCGGCGTCAGCAGCTTGTCCGCAGGCGAGTCGCTCTCGCGGTTGGCCCACCGGTGCCCCAGCGGCGTGAGCAGCATGGCGAGCGCCAGGACCTGCACGACCGAGCGGATGCCCGGCGCCCCGTCAAAGGGAAGCACCAGCTGAGCGGCTGCGAGAAGGACGGCCACCACAGCCGCGGCCACGTAGTCGAAGGACATCTGCTGGCCACTCTCTTGCTCAAGCTGCTGTTCCGCGCGAGCATCGATGATCTCCTTTTGCGCCTCTGCGCGCTCGCCCGTGCCCAGCAACGTGCGATGCGCCAGCGTGACCGTCTGCATGCTGCTGTCAAAGAGCAAAAGCGGCCTGAGCAGGACAAGCACGTGCATCAGGCGCTTGGACCAGCCCTCGTCGTTGGCTGCGGCCCCCATGTCCGCGGCATCGTCGCGCGCCTGCAGCACGGCCGAAAGCCCCGCGAGCGTAAGTGAGCCATGCTCGGACTCCATCAGCTCCGCCAGTGCGGCCCGCGCCAGCGCCCGGTCCTCCCCCGTCTCGAGGGCCTTGGCCACACGGTCCACCATCAGGTACTCGGCGCCCGCCACGTTGCTGCCCAGATTGGCGGTCACCTGGTCAAACCAGCCGTCGGGGTCGCGCTTGAACTCGTCTTGCAGCAGGTAGACGAGTCGTTTGGTCAAAAGGTCGATGTAGAGCGGGTTGCCCTTTGCCCGAAGCGCGATGGTGGCCACACGGTCGACCGTCTCCTGGTCGAGGGTCTTGCCCGCCCGGAAGACTGCGTTGCGCACGAGCTCCTCGGCAGGCGCGGGCGGCTCGGTGAGCCTCAGGACCTTGAACTTGTCGGGCAGCAGGACAGCGTTCTCGTGAAGGCACATGATGACGTGGTAGCCCTCGGGGAAGTTTGCCCCAAAGTCGTCGGTCAGCACGATGCGCGTGCCGCGCTCGACGGTGCGCTCGAGCCCGTCAAAGATGAAGTAGACGTCCTCGGTCTGGCGGGTCTCCTTGGGCAGCTCGAGACGCAGGCTTGCGGCCAGCTCGTCCGCACGGGCGAGCATGGCGCTCAGCGAGTCGTCCCGCTCGTCGAGCAGCGCCTCCATCGGCACCACCAGGGCCTGCTCGCGCATGGCCTCCCAGAACTGGGCCAGCAGCACCGTCTTGCCGATGCCCTCCTCGCCCGTCAGCGCGATGAACTGCTCCTTGCTGTCGAGCAGCTCCTGCAGGCGCGGATGTGGGATGGTGTGGTGCGCCATGTCCGACCAGTAGCTGAGCATTCGCGCGTGGGCGACGTTCTGCCGCTTGACGCCCTTCTTGAAGATCGCGTCGTGCAGCAGCTTGGTGCGGATGTTCTCGCCGAGGCGCTCGACGCCCGAGATACGCTCGCCGTCAAAGCTCGCCGAGTAGTACTGCACGTTGGCACCGGGCTCATCCTCGGGCGCAATCCGGCTGATCCCGTAGGCTTCCACGATCATCTTCTGGCGTCCGTCGGGCACGTACTGCTCGCCGTCGGCAAAGCCGGCACGCTTGAGGCTCCCCCAGCTGCCAGCGCCCGTGTAGTTGAGTTCGCGCAGGTAGAAGTAGCATTGCTCGCGTTTGAGGGCACGCAGGCCGTACATCATCTCGATATGCGTGATGCTCTTGCCCGTCATCTCGGCGAGCGGAACCCCGTGCTCGTGCGCGGTCTTGGTGACGAGGGCGGCCATGGCGGGATCCTCGCTCTCGTCGTCGAACATGACCCAGCCGTAGCGGCTGCCGACAAGCCCGATCATCGAGTCGCTGCGGTCGATCTCGCTCATGCAC
>CAMYZR010000347.1 GCA_947303905.1 uncultured Atopobiaceae bacterium | reverse complement strand
CAGGTTGGGCGGATTGAGCACCTTGCCTGAGCGCAGGTCGAGCGGACCGGGGCTGCCGATGCCGATACCCGCAAGCTCGTGGCCTTCTTCGAGCTTGCCACGAATCCACTCGACCAGCGGTGCACAATTCTCCGCCGCTCCCCTGCTGCGGTCATTGGCCGTCTTGTAGACCTCGATGATCTGATACTGCTCGTCGAGAAGCGCGATGCGCAGCTGCGTGCCGCCGATGTCGATGCCGATGCGTTCCATGGATACCCCCATCCCCTGCCTGTCAACGAACCAAGTATTGCGCAGCAGCCTCATAGGGCCGCCATCCCATCGGCAAGCGCTAGGCTTGCGTCTCTGCCACTGAGGCCACGTAGCGCTCAAGAGCCTCCTGCACACAGGAATTAAGGCTTCTGCCAGCACTTATGGCATATCGCGCCAAACGCTCGTGCAATCCGGGAGGCACGCGCAGGCCTTGTCTATGTGTTGAGGATCTTGCGGGACGTGGGAGAACACTCGACCAAAGGCGCCATGGCACCCACCCGCACTGGCTCGTCACGATGCCAGTATAGCACAAGATACGAACATTTGTTCTATCATTTAGGCAAATTGTACTCCGCTCGCGACGGAAGCCCCAACTCCCCGGGGAGTTCCGCCAGGCGCGAAATGCATAGGCCGGCAGCGCTCTGGTCGGTCCCTGGTGCCACGTACTGGGCAAGGGCCACCACATACGCCCCTGCCGCCAATCCCGCCGCAATTCCCGTGGCCGAATCCTCCACCACCACGCACTCCTGCGGGCGAACGCCCAGCCGCTCCATGCAGGCCAGGTACACGTCGGGCGCTGGCTTGTGATGCGCCACCTCGTGACCGCTCGTGTATGCGTCCACGAGGTCAATCAGGCCAGTCTCGCGCATCATGCGCTCGATCATGGGAACCTCGGACGAGGACGCTATGCCCACGAGGAGACCCGCCTCCTTAATCCGCGCGAACACCGCAGGCGCATCGGGGTTGCCCAACGTGCGATAGTCTTCCGGATGCTCCGCGCGATAGCGGTCGTAGCCGGCATGCAGGCGCTCGCGCAAGACCGGGTCGCCTGGGACGATGGTCTCCCATATGGCCTTGTCGTTGGAGCCCGCAAAGTCCCACGGCCCATCGTATTCGGGCAGCACTTCGGCTAGGTAGGCCGCCCTGCGACGGTTGTAGAAGCCTTCGGTGTCCGCCAGCACCCCATCCATGTCAAACAGCACTGCCTTCATCTCTCGACCTCCAAGACAGAAGGGGCGGGCCGCCACCAAAGCGGTCCGCCCCCCCACATGCACTATGCGAATCGGATTAGTACTCGAGCTTCCACATGTAGCGACGAACCGTCAGCGGGTGGCTGCGCGCGTCGGCCAGGGCCTCGGCGTAGGTGCGGAACACGGCGGTGTGCAGCATGGGGTTGAAGTAGGTCACCACGCTGCTGGCAATCTCGCCGGACAGGCCGTAGTCCTTGGCGTCGACAACCGTCACCTTGGCATCGAAGCGGTTGAGGAAGGTCAGGGCGCGAGCATCGGCCTTGCGGGTCTTGCCGTCGTTCATGAGCAGGACGAACGGCACGTCCTTGTCGGTGATCTCGAAGGGGCCGTGGAAGTACTCGCCGGAGTGGAAGCTGCCGGAGTTGATCCACTGCATCTCCATCATGAGGCAGATCGAGCTGGAGTAGGCCACGTCGAGGGAGGCGCCGGAGCTCATGTAGTAGACGACCTCGTCGTCCTTGAACTGCTCGGCAAACTGCTTGGCCACGCCACCCTTGGCGCTCTGCGCGGCGGTCTCGGCGAGGTCGAAGATCTTGTCGAAGCCGTCGATCATGGCATCGTAGTTCTCGTAGCCCTCGGTCTGGTTGAGGACCTCGACGGCCAGCGCAATGACGTAGCCCATCTTCTCGATCTTGGCAGCGTAGTTGAGCTCGAAGCCGTGCACGATGGAGTAGTCGGCCTCCTCGGTGAGGGCGGAGCCGGCGGCGTGGGTCACGGCCACGACGGTGGCGCCGCGGGTCTTGGCGGTGTGGTTGGCCTCGATGGTCTCGGGCGTGGTCCCGCCAAGCGAGCAGGTGATCACGAGCGCGGTCTCGTCAACCCAGGAGGGCGTGTCCTGGTTGAACTCGCTCGCGGTGTAGTGGAACGGACGGAGCACCTTGGCGGAATCGCGCAGGAAGTAGTAGCCAGGGTAGAGCTCGGAGCTGGAGGCGCCGCAGCCGACGAAGGCGACGCTCTTGATGTCATGGCTGGCGACGATCTCGGAGACGATCTGCTTGACGTTGGCAAGGTCGATGGTGTGGTGGGACATGGTTCACGAGTCCTTTCTTGTTTGCATTGCTTGCGCCTCGGCCCTTGTGCCATGAGACGCAAAGGAGGCAATTGATGGGTGCTAAGGGCGGGCTCCCGCCGGGAAGGAAGGGGCGGGAGCCCCGGAGGGAAGGGTCAGGCGTTAGGCGAGGATGCCCAGGGCGCTGAGGGCGATGCCGCCCACGATGCAGAGCAGGAGCAGCCAGCTGGTCTTGACGTTGTGCTTGACCAGCCAGTACATGCCCATGACGGCACCGAGGTCGAGGACCATCGGGACGATGCCGTTGAGGATGTCCTGGAGCACGACGGTGCCCTCGGAGAAGGTGAGCGGGGTGGTGATGCCAATGAGGGTGGCGA
>CAMYZR010000346.1 GCA_947303905.1 uncultured Atopobiaceae bacterium | reverse complement strand
TGAGACGTTGGGCGAGTGGTTGGACGAGAGGCAGGGCGTGCAGCTCGTGGTGGTGAGCTTCGACCCGGCGAGTATCATCGTGCAGGTGGTGGTGCACGTTGCGCACGGGGTGTCCCTCGACGAGGCGCGCAACCGTCTGGCAGAGGGGCTCTCCGGTCGTCCGTGGACGTTTAGGGTCTAGCCGGTCAGAACAAGGAAAAATGCAGGCACCCCATAAGCCCATGCTCGTGGGGTGCCGTCGTATTGTTGCTGGATATAAAGCTAGGCGAACAGTTCGATGGCGCGCAGGGCGATCCTTGCGCAATGCTCGCCGTTGTCCGCCTCGGCGGAGCGATAGCTGTCCTTGCTCGTGTCGTCGGCCTTGTCGGACATGGCTCGCACAATGACGAAGGGCACGCCGTTGCGCCAGCACACCTGGGCGATGGCTGCGCCTTCCATCTCGCAGCAATGGGCGCCGAAGGTATCCAGAATGCGCTTCCTGTCCGCATCCTCGCAGACGAAGAGGTCGCCCGAGGCGATGCGCCCCTCGATGGCGGTGACCTCGGGGGCAGCCTCTGCCGCAGCCTTGACGACGAGTGCCCGCAGCCGCTCGTCCGCCTCGAAGAACGCCTTGCCGCCCTCGATGGTCAGGTTGGTCATCTCGGGCACCAGGCCGCGCACGTAGCCGAGGCCCGTGACATCCATGTCGTGCTGGACGGCGTCGACCGACACGACGATGTCTCCGACCTCGAGAGAAGCGTCGAGCGCGCCTGCGACACCGGTGTTGATCACATGGGTGGCGCCAAAGCGGTCGATGACCGTCTGGGTGATCATGGCCGCGTTCACCTTGCCGATGCCGCAGCGCACGACCACGACGGGAACGCCTGCAATGTGGCCCTCGTGGAACTCCGTGCCCGAGACCTGCGTCATCACGTCGTCTGTCATGTGGTCGAGCAGGAGGCGGACCTCCACTTCCATGGCACCGATGATGCCGAACTTGACGGACATGCGCTCTCCTTCGTGCTTGTGGGCTTGGTCACGCCATGATAGTGCAGCGGGTCTTCCGCGGTGTAGACCCATCGTCAATCCAGTGCTTTTCCTAGCTGCGTCGAGCCTCCAGGGCAAGGAGCTTCTCGACGAAGGCCCGGTTGACCACAAGGCTGACCGCGCTCTCCATGATTGCGGGGAGCTCTCCGCTAACGGGGCTGCCCGTGCGGTCTACGAGGTTCATGCGAATCTCGTCCATCGCATCGTCCTCCACGTCCTTGAGGTTCTCTGGGAAGCGTGCGGCAAGCGCCTTCTCGAGGGTGCATGCGAGCTCGTCGTAGGCGAGTTCCACGTCGACGTTAGCCTGCTCAAGCATGAGAAGCAGGCTCGACACCTGTGAGATGGTCAGCACGCGCTTGAGGCAGCACACGAACATGAGCGCCGCCAGATGGGTGCGGTTGTAGCGCTTGCGCGTGGGTGCCGGCATGACCTTCTGCTTCACGTAGTTGTTGACCATCGACCCGGTGACGATCTTGTCGCCAGGCTCATAGAGAGGGGAGAGCTCGGTGCTTACGAGCGAGATGAGCTGGTCGAGGTAGAGCTCGATGCGCGGCATCTCCTCGATGCGCATGATGTGAATCTCCTGCATCTGCGCGGAGGTGTCTCGGTAAGCCTGTTCATAGTCGAAGGGCTCTGGTGCCTCGGTCTTCTTGCGCACTGGTATGCCACTCCCTGTTTACATTGTTTTGTCAACTACTTTATCTAGTTTTAAAGACTAGATGTAATACTTACGGGGTATCATGTGCTGCAGTATACCCCGTGTGACAAGGCTCTTGGGAGACTATGAACGCTCAGAAGATTGCAATTCTCACAGATAGCGGTACCAATACCCCCGCAGATGCGATAGCTCGCCACGACATTCGCGTGGTGCCGCTGCGCATCGGGCTTCCTGATGGGCGCACCTGTGACAGCGGGACGGACGTCGCGGCGGCCCAGCTGGCCGAGTGGCTGGATGACGAGCGGCTTGTGACCCTTCCGCCCGCACCGGAGGCAATCCGCCGGCTCCTCGAGCAGGCGAGGGCGGATGGCTACGAGGCGGCTGTGTTCGTCGGCGTCTCCTCTGGCTTGTCCGCGACCTGCCAATCGGTCAGGCTTGTCGCGTCGCATATGGATGACTTTCCCGTAGCGGTGGTGGACTCGCTGTCCATTGGAGCCGCGGCGGGCATGGTGGTCCTTGCGGCCGCCGAGCTTGTGGAGCGAGGCGTGCCTCTTCGCAGGCTGCGTGGCAAATTGGGTTCGCTTGCCGGAAAGACCCGCGTGTTCTTCTCAACCCCCACGCTCGGGTCCCTGTGCCGAGGCGGACGCATCTCCGAGTCGACCAATCGTCTGGGGGATGCCCTCGACATCAAGGTGGTAATCACGTGCAACGAGGCGGGGCACCTGGCAGTGGCGCGCAAGACGCGTGGGTGGGAGCGCTCGATTTCCGCCCAGGTCTCGTTGGCTCGCGAGCACGCACGCAAGCTCAACCGTGTCAGGCTAGCTATCTGCTGCTCTGAGACGCAGGCGCATCGCTACGACGAGCTCGAGCAGCACCTGCGGGCCGCCCTTGCCGAGGAAGGCGTCGAGGTGGAGGGGGAGGTCCTTCGCTCGGAGGTCTCCTCCTGCTTGCTGTTGCATGCGGGGCCTGATCTGGTGGGCATTGGCGTGCAG
>CAMYZR010000345.1 GCA_947303905.1 uncultured Atopobiaceae bacterium | reverse complement strand
ACCTCGCTTACGGGAAGCCCCTGAGCGACGAGCTGCTCTGCGACGTGGCGCGCCAGGTTCTCGGCCGTGGTGCGGAAGGGCAGGATGGTGAGCGAGAAGCCCTCGTCCTCGAGCGCCGCGATCGTCGCGGGCTTGAGCGAGCCCTCCTCCACCAGGAAGGTGTGGTCGAGCGAGTCGGCGAGCGCTCGCACGGAGCGCTTGAACACGCCGAAGTCGAGCACCATGTCGCGCATGGTGCCTTCCGTCTGCAGCTCGTCCTGCTCGATGGTCACCACGATGCGCCAGCGGTGCCCGTGGAGGTTCTCGCATTTGCCGTAGTAGTCGGTCAGAAAGTGGGCGCTGTCAAAGCTCGCCTCGGTCTGCAGTGCGTACATGCTTACGCGCCCTTCTTGTAGGCCATCCAGTACATGCCGGCGACGATCACCGCTCCGCCCACGATGTTGCCCAGCGTGGCGGCGCTCAGGTTGGAGAGGAACCCACCCAGATTGAGTGCGGACGTGTCAACGCCTTCCGGCACCACACCAGCGGCGAAGGTGACAAAGCCCATGGGGATGAAGAACATGTTGGCCACGCAGTGCTCGAAGCCGCAGCCCACGAACATCGTCACCGGCAGCGACGAGCAGAAGAACTTGTCGACCACCGTGCGCGCGGCAAAGCTCATCCACACGCCCAGGCACACCAGGATGTTGCACATGATGCCGCGCCCGAAGGCGACCGTCCAGGGAAGCGCGCACTTGGCGGCAGCGACGCTCACCATCGTGTTGCCCACGGCGCCAGAGCCCATCCCCGCGAAGTTGGCCAGCTTGAGCAGTGCCACCAGCAGAAGGGAGCCCAGGAGGTTTCCCGCGTACACCACAAGCCAGCTACGCAGCAGGGCGGAGAGCGTGTACCTGCCCGACAGAAAGCCCATCGTCATGAGGTTGTTGCCAGTAAAGAGCTCGGCTCCCGCGATGAACACGAAGAAGAGTCCGAAGCTGAAGACGAAGGCGCCAAACACCGAGGACGCGGCGAAGCCCAGCGTCGCGTCGCTCTTGACAAGCAGCATGAACATGCCGCCCATGCCGATGAACAAGCCCGCCAGGATGGCGAGCAGGAAGGTGCGCGCGACGGGCATCTTGGCCTTGCCCTCGCCCACCACCTCGGCCTTCTCCTCGATCTGGGCGGCGGCCAGCGCATCGGGCCTGATGGCTGCGATCTCCTTGTTGGTCATACCCTACTCTCCCATTCCGATCAGACGGAGCGCCTCCTCGCGCGCCTTGAGGTCGTTCTTGAACCAGCCGCGCACGGCACTGGTCACCGTCAGCGAGCCAGCGCTCCTGATGCCGCGCATGGTCATGCAGGTGTGCGTTGCCTCGAGGACCACCAGCACCCCGAGCGGGTCGAGGCGGTCGACGATCGCGTCGGCGACCTGCTGGGTGAGCCGCTCCTGCACCTGCGGGCGATGCGCATAGCCCACCACGCAGCGTGCCAGCTTGGAGAGTCCGGTGATGCGGCCGTCGCGCGGGAGGTAGCATATGTGCGCCTTGCCCGTGAAGGGCAGCAGGTGATGCTCGCACATCGACGAGAACGGGATGTCCTTGACGATGACCATGTTCTCGTTGCCGGGCTCGCTGAACTGCCTGAGCAGGTGCGCGCTCGGGTCCTCCTGCATGCCGCCAAAGATCTCCTCGCAGGCGCGGGCGACGCGGTCGGGCGTGCCCAGCAGGCCCTCGCGGTCGGGGTCCTCGCCGATCGCGGCGAGAAACTCCCTTACGGCCGCCTCGATGCGCGGCTTGTCCACCGGCCCGAATCCTTGGCCGTTTGTGTTGCGCTCGTCTGCCATGGTTCCCCCTACCAGACCAGAAAGGCGACAGGCTCGGCACCTGTCGCCCGAACAATGCCTATGTTAGCCGACTGTGCGCCGCGCCGCCTCGACCACGTGCTTGGCGAGAACGGCCGTCGTGACCGAGCCGACGCCTCCAGGCACCGGCGTGATGGCATGCACCACAGGCTCGACCTCGTCGAAGATGACGTCGCCGCAGAGCCTCTGGTTCTCCTCGTCCCAGTTGACACCCACGTCGATGACCGTCTGACCGCCATGCACGCCGTCAGCGCCTACCGTACCGATGTGGCCCGCAGCCACCACGAGCACCTCCGCCTTGCGACATGCGGCCGCCAGGTCGCGCGTGCGGGTGTGACACATGGTGACGGTGGCGTTGCGCGCCTGCAGCATCATGGAGACGGGCTTGCCGATGACCAGCGAACGGCCCACGACGGTGACCTCTGCACCCGTGAGGTCGTAGCCATAGAAGTCGAGCAGCTGGATGCAGGCCTCGGCCGTGCAGGGCGGGAAGCCGATCTGCCTGTTGGCGAAGACGCCAAAGAGCGAACGCTCGGTGGAGCAGTCGACGTCTTTGGCCGGGTCGAGCGCATTGCAGGCGGCAGCCTCGTCGAGCGTCCTGGGCAGCGGGCGGAACATCAGGCAGCCATGGATGGAATCGTCCTCGTTGACCTTGGCGATCGTGGCCATGAGCTCGTCCTGCGTGCAGTCGGCCGGCAGCACGAAGTTTCTGACCTCGATGCCCACGGCGTCACAGCGCTTTAGGGCCGCGCGTTCATAGGAGAGGTCGTCGGCGCGCTCCCCCACGCGCACGATGGCGAGCGTGGGCACCACGCCCTCCTCGTGCAACTCTCCCACCT
>CAMYZR010000344.1 GCA_947303905.1 uncultured Atopobiaceae bacterium | reverse complement strand
CCTTCCTCATGCTGTACGGCTGCTTCCGCTTTCTGGTGGAGTTCGTGCGCCTGCCCGACCAGCAGATGGGCTACCTGGCATGGGGCTGGCTCACCATGGGACAGGTCCTGAGTCTGCCCCTGGTGTTGACGGGCGTGGCGCTACTCGTCTGGGCCCACAAGACCAAGGCCAAGCAAGGATGGGCGGAGGCTTAAGCCGGGCGGTTTGTCCCGATACGATCAGGTGAAACGAGGCCGGAGTTCATGCTCCGGCCTCTTCCATATCGCAACTCTGTAACGCGCGGGCTTGGCCGGCGGCCTCCCGCCTAGATGATGCCTGCCGCTTCCAGATAGGCCTGGAGCTGCTCCACGATCATCGCAAAGCGTGCGCCAGCCTCGGTCGACTTGAGCCCGAGCAGCACGACGCGCACCACGCTGCGCTTGGGCGTCTCGCACGCGAGCTCGTCGGAAAGGGCCTCCACCTGCAGCAACGCGTCCTCGCGCAGTCCGAGGGGAAGCTCGCGCGCCGAGCTCTCCAGCTCGCGCAGCAGCGAGTCGAGTCGCTCGGGACCAGTGGCATCGGTAGGCGCGTCGTCAGCTGCGTCGTCCTTCGGGGCACGAAGGCCGTCGAGTCCCAATGCGCCAGCCATGGCCTGCAGGTACGCGTTCACATCGGCGATGAGCGCAACCACCGTCTCGTCCATGAAATGCTGCGCCTGGTCTTGCAGGCGCCCGGAGCCTTGGCCATAGCCATGGAAGACGGGACTGTGGAACTTTGTCCGCCGCTCCACCAGCTCGCTCACGATAAGGTAGCGTTCGGCAGATGCGCCACGAGGGTCCTCGGAGAAGGGCCCAAAGATGGCCGACGACTCGTCGGTCACGCGGTCCACCTCAGCTACAGCGTCAAAGCCGGCGGGCAGGTGGTTGTCCACGCAGTCGCTGATGTATGCGCTGATCAGCGGCTCGCTGTCCAGTGCGTCAAGCAGGCGTTCCAGTGGCGCGGGCATGTCTATGAAGTTGCTGCCCATGACGCGCTCCGTCTCGGAGCCAAACCTGAGTGCGGTCTGCTGCAGCCTCTGTCTCTCGTCCAACGTATGTCCCTTCCCCAGATGCGCGAACCCAACCAGTATCACACATGGAAGGATGGCGTGTGTGGCTTGGATTTGGCAATGCCCTCGACCGACCTGCTATCATGACAGCATCATATGAATCGAGGGTACGGTCACCGAGCTGCAAGGCCTCGCTAAAAGGATTCCGGTTCTACTCCGGATCAGCCGTCGCTGTACTTCAAGGCGCAACGCTTGCCAGCAAACCTGCTGGAAGCGGCTCTGTTGGTGGCGCGATGCCACCTATCCTTGCCTACCCTCACGATGGCCATCAGGCCAGAAGGGTAGGTCGTTATGACTCACTCAGCCATGTCCCGCCGCATCTTCCTGGGTACCGCCGCAACCAGCACGCTTGCCGCCCTCGCGGGCTGCGCGGCAGGCGCCCCGTCAGCCGATGAGGCTTCCGCTGCCCCCGCTGCCAAACCGGTCATTCTCGTCACCAGCTTTGGCACGAGCTTCCCCACGAGCCGCCACATCACCATCGGCGCCATCGAGAGCGACATCCGCGAGGCCTTCCCCGACTACGACGTGCGCCGCGCCTTCACCTCGCAGATCATCATCGACCACGTCGAGTCCGACACCGGTCGTCACATCGACAACTTCGAGGAGGCCATGGACAAGATCGTGGCCGACGGTGTCAAGGAGCTCATCGTTCAGCCGACCCATCTGATGGACGGTTTCGAGTACACCGATGTCAAGGAGTCACTGGCCACCTACGAGGACAAGTTCGACAAGGTCGCACTGGGCAAGACCCTGCTCTCCTCCGAGGACGACCAGAAGGCCGTTGCCGAGGCCATCAAGACCGGCATGGAGCGCTATGAGGACGGCGAGACCGCCATTTGCTTCATGGGCCACGGCACCGAGGCCGAGTCCAATGGTATCTATACCACCATGCAGCAGGTCTTTATCGACCTTGGCTACGACAACTACTTCGTGACGACGGTCGAGGCGACCCCGAGCTTCGACGATGCGGTCAAGGCCGTCACCGACGCAGGGTTCAAGAAGGTCGTGCTGCGCCCGTTCATGGTTGTCGCTGGCGACCACGCCAACAACGACATGGCAGATCCCGAGGATCCCGAGTCGCTCATCTCGGTGATGACCAAGGCCGGTCTCGAGGCCACGTGCGTGATCGAGGGCTTGGGCCAGATGGACACCATCGACGACATCTACGTGGCGCACGTGCAGGATGCCATCGACAGCCTGTAGGCAGCTCGATCTGACATCAACTTGGGAGGAATCATGACTCGCAAGCGCCTTACCAGCATGTTCTTTGCCGTCCTGCTCATCCTTGGCGTGGGCGTCCTTCTGACTGGCTGCTCTGGCGAGCAGCAGTCGGGCCTTGCCGACGGCACATATGCGATCGAGGTCGACACCGACTCCAGCATGTTCCACGCCGACTCGTGTGAGCTGACCGTTGCAGATGGCACCTACACCGCGACGCTCGTGCTGCCGGGAGAGGGCTTCTCGCGCCTGTACTTTGGCACGGCAGAGGAGGCTGCGTCTGCCGATGACGCTGACATCTACGACTACTACCTCAACGACGAGGGCAAGTACACCTTCGACATCCCAGTGAGTGCCTTGGACGAGGAGCTGCCCGTTGCGGC
>CAMYZR010000343.1 GCA_947303905.1 uncultured Atopobiaceae bacterium | reverse complement strand
ACCGCGGCTACCGCGTCCAGTTCAACTCCGCCATCGGCCCCTACAAGGGCGGCCTGCGCTTCAACCCCACCGTCAACCTCGGCATGCTCAAGTTCCTGGGCTTCGAGCAGATCTTCAAGAACAGCCTGACCACGCTCCCCATGGGCGGCGGCAAGGGCGGCTCCGACTTCGACCCCAAGGGCAAGTCCAACAACGAGATCATGCACTTCTGCCAGGCCTTCATGACCGAGCTTGCCAAGTACATCGGCCCCGACACTGACGTTCCCGCTGGTGACCTGGGCGTCGGCGGCCGCGAGATCGGCTACATGTTCGGCCAGTACAAGCGCCTGCGCAACGAGTTCACCGGCGTCCTGACCGGTAAGGGCCTCACCTTCGGCGGCTCCCTCGCTCGCACCGAGGCCACCGGCTACGGCCTGGTCTACTTCGTCCAGAACCTGCTCGAGGACCACGGTGACTCCTTCGAGGGCAAGACCGTCGTCGTTCACGGCTCCGGCAACGTGGCCATCTACGCGGTCCAGAAGGCAACCGAGCTTGGCGCCAAGGTCGTCGCCTGCTCCGACACCAAGGGCTGGATCGAGGATCCCGAGGGCATCGACTACAAGATCCTCGAGGGCATCTACGCCAAGAAGCGCTCCGGCAAGGACGCCGGCGTGAGCCTGGCCCTCTATGCCGACGAGAAGCCGTCCGCCATCTGGCACGCTGAGGACGGCCGCGGCGTCTGGGGCGTCAAGTGCGACATCGCTCTGCCGTGCGCTCGCGAGAACACCCTGCTGCTCGAGGATGCCGAGAAGCTCGTGGCCAACGGCTGCCAGGTCGTGGGCGAGGGCGCCAACATGCCCACCACCACCGAGGCGACCGAGTACCTGATCGAGCACGGCGTCAAGTTCTGCCCGGGCAAGGCAGCCAACGCCGGTGGCGTCGCCACCTCCGGCCTCGAGATGAGCCAGAACGCCGGCCACATCTCCTGGACCTTCGAAGAGGTCGACAACCGCCTCAAGGGCATCATGGCCTCCATCTACCGTGCCGCGGCCGACGCCGCCAAGGAGTATGGCCATGAGGGCAACCTGGTCTTCGGCGCCAACATCGCCGGCTTCCTCAAGGTCGCCGAGGCAATGATGGCCCAGGGCATCGTGTAAAACTCCTGAATAGCGGACGTTCAAGGGCCCCGGAGCAATCCGGGGCCCTTCTGTTGCTCAAGGTGGTGGGCTCCCGTCCTGCCAGCTGCGCATGGACGGCGCCGTCTGCCTATGCCATGCTTCCATGAGGCGCCTACGCTGCTACGATGAAATCGATTCCATACCCACGACCGATGGGAGAGTGTCATGGTCAAGCTCGTTCTTACCGATATGGACAACACCCTCGTTGCCTACGAGATCCCTGCCAGCCAGCGCGCTATCGAGGGCATCCACAAGCTCCTCGACAAGGGCGTCCTCTTCGGCCCGGCGTCCGGCCGCGACTACGACTCGGTCGTCATCTCCTTCCGCGGCGACACCGACTGCGTCAAGACGGCGCTGTTCTCCAACGGCAAGCGCATCTTCGTCGACGGCACGCTCATGAACCAGACCGGCGTCGACCGCGACTCCATGGTCAAGATGGCCGAGATGGTCTACGACCTGCCCGGCGTCTACGTCTCCGGCCGTGGCGAGGGCGGCGGCTTCGTGACCGGCTCCACGCTGCCGAGCCTTCTGGGCACCACCTGGGGCGGCCGCCGCGCGAGCGAGCTCGTCGAGCCGCAGGACATCCCGCACTGGACCATCGTGACGGCTGGCCTCCACTTTGAGGAGGGCTCCGAGATGATCGACAACGAGGAGTGGGGCGAGAAGATCCGCCAGGCCTGCCCCAAGCTCGACCTGCTCTCGCCGGGCAGCCGCATGTTCGACGTCGTCCCGCACGGCTGGTCCAAGGCTTCCGCGGTGCGCGTGCTGCAGATCCTCATGGCCATCGACAAGGACGAGATCGTGGCCTTCGGCGACTCCGACAACGACCTCGAGATGCTCAAGGCCGTGGGCCATCCGGTTGCCGTCGCCAACGCAAATGCCAACGTCAAGGCGGTCGCACGCCACTTCATCGGCTCGGTGGACGAGGACGCCGTGGGCCAGGCCCTGAACGACCTCGCCGAGCTGGACGAGGGCGCCTTCGAGAAGTGGGATGCCGCCGCACGCGAGAAGGGCTGGCTCAAGTAGCCCAGACTCGATCGGGTTTGTGAGCAGGGTCGTCCACCGGTGTGGGCGGCCCTGTTTCTGCGAGTTGCGCATTCGGCCACGATGAACGTATAGTGTTACGGTGCATTGCGTCGGGCAACATACGCAGAGGACAACCGTGACAAAAAAGAGCAAGAAGAAGACGACCAAGCGGCCGTCGGCAACGCAGCAGCAGCCTAAGCAAGCTCCAATCGCGCAGATGGCTGACGTGCGGTCGTTCGTCAAGAGAGAAGCGGCCACCATCATCGTGTTGGCCCTTTCGGCCATTGTGTTCGTCGCCGCGCTCGCGATCATCCACTCCGAGGACTTCCTGCACGGCGCGGGGGCGGTCGTCTCCGTCTACGACAAGAATATGGAGTTCGAGACGGCGACCGTCGACGAGGTGCGGGGCCAGGAGGTCAAGTACGACGAGGTGATAACCGACGCTCCGGTCGGAAGCCAGGAGCTCTCCGTGACCGTGACGAGCGGCCGCTATAAGGGCGAACAGCT
>CAMYZR010000342.1 GCA_947303905.1 uncultured Atopobiaceae bacterium | reverse complement strand
CTCGCAGACAACGCAGCGCGTGGGCCACAGCAGCTCCTGCACGCCATCCCACAGCCTAGCGAGCGCCATTGCCATTCCCCCAACCGTTCGAGGGGGTCACGCGACCCTCCTCTTGCGGGAGATGGGGCGACCGTAGCCGGCAAGCTGACACAGCACCTCGTGCTCGACGTTCCAGCGAGACTCGCCAAAGAGCAGCCCGAACAGCTCGCTCCTCCTTTGGAGCAGCAGCCCCTTGGACGGACGGACGGGCTCACCCAACAGGCGCGCGACTCGAAGCGCCTTTGCCTCGAGCCTGCTCATGGACATGGTGTCCGTGAGCGTGATGTCCACCACGTCGATTCCATCTCCTTCCAGGGCCTCCCGGCATTGCGGCTTGGGGAGTGCCCCCATGCCGCAGGAATCGACGGCGAGGACCTTCTTGCCCCTGTCATCGCGATACAGCTGGCTCGCCACGCAGGTCTTTGGGGTTGACACAGTCGACGTGCGTTGGAGCACGCTCACCTTCGCGTTGAGCTCGGGGCGCCGTAGACCGTAGCCACCCAAGCGCGCCTGCGCTGTCAGCGCCAGGAACAGGCTGGTCTCCCGTGGCGATCCGGACCCTTCCGTCACCAGCCTGAGCACCTTGCGTGCCACCGTGAGTCCATGTCGATGGCCCAGCAGGTCCACGTAAGCCGACAAGCGCTTCCTGTCTGTCAGGGCAGAGCAGGTGCAGGACCTTCCCGACTGGTCGGGCATGATCGCGTAGGTGCCACACAGCTCAAGACCAAGCTCTGCAAGACGAATCACCTGACCTCCGCGGCCCAACAGGGCAAAGCACAGCTCAGGGCTGCATGCGCACAGCCCTTGGCCCACGCGCACGAACGAGCCGGGTGGCATCTTGCCAGCCAGGACAATCGTGTGCAACGTTCCGCTGTGGCTCTTCGCCCGATCTCCCACGATCGCGTCGAGCGGCACGTTTCCCAACATCCGAACCAGATCCAGCTGTCGCATGTCACGTATGCGCGCGTGGCAGTGCGAGAGGTCAGGCTGCATCTCATCCGGCTGCGAGAGGTCGATCAACCCGCATCGCGAGGCGCGCCAAAGCAGAAGCGAGCTCACAGGACCAAGCACGCACAAGTCCTTATCCATACGGTCCTCCTTTCAGTGGAGGCCAGCATCTCAAAGAGACGTTGGCGCAAGCTAGCCCGCAGGTAGCCACAAGAACGCACGCCCCTGTCAGCCCATAACGAAAGCGTCAAGTAAGAGCAGGTAGAATAGGCGTGGATGGTTGGCGTTGTCTTTTGCTTCTCGAAAAACGGCCTGAGCTTGAGGCTTGTCAGTATCTCAAATCTACACACGCCGAGGACAAGGAGTCGCATGTGGCCACAGAACGCGTGAGGTCGTTTGAGCCGGTTGTCTGGCCGGACAGCCGCGTGCTGATACTGGGGACCGTCCCCAGCCCCAAGTCACGCGAGAACCAGATCAACTACGGCAACCCGAGAAACCGCTTTTGGCCCGTCATCGCGGCACTCTGGGACGAGGAGGACCCCACCACGAACGAGGGGCGCCTCGACCTGCTGCGCAGACACCACCTTGCCCTGTGGGACGTGCTGGAGAGCTGCGAGATACGCGGGGCGAGCGACGCCTCCATAGCCGACCCGAAGCCCAATGACATCTCACGGGTGCTGGCCATGGCCCCCATTGGAGCCGTTTTCACGACAGGGGCGACAGCGACGAGGCTCTATCGAAGGCTCTGCGAACCAGCCTGCGGGATGGACTGCACGGGCCTGCCCTCGACGAGCCCTGCCAACGCGGCATGGACCTTCGAGCGGCTCAGAGAGGCATACCAAGTCGTGCGCCTGGCCGCGGAGACCTAGGCCGCACGACCGCTGCCGCGCTCGGCGCCAAGTTGAGGGGGATCAGCCCAAGCCGAACAGCCGGTGCGCATTGTCCCAGAGCGCCGCATAGGTCTGCCCTCTCGTGGCCACGCCAGCCTCCTCGCGGACGCTGGCAAGCACATCGACCGTGAAGGCGACCATCGCCGGCTCGCACTCGAGACCACGCAGGGGAACAGGCGTCATATACGGGCTGTCGGTCTCAGAGAGCAGCAGGTTCCCGGGACAGGCCGCTGCAGCGCCCCGGACGTCGTCCGAGCGCGTGAAGGTTGCCGCCCCACCAAAGGCCACGAAGCAGCCCATCTCCACGAAGGGTCTCATGACCTGCGCGTTTGAGGTGTAGCAATGCAGGTCGCAGCCCGCCTTGGGCACACCCACCTGCTCGAGAATTCGAGCGGCATCCACATGCGCCTCTGCGGACTCGTCATCCTCCGCATCGCGGATGTGCAGCTCGACAGGAAGCCCGAGCTCATGCGCGAGTCGCAGGTGCCACGCAAAGACGCGCTTTTGGGCCTCCGGGTCCGTCCTGTTGTAGGGACCGTAGTCCAGACCGATCTCGCCGACGCCTACCGCCCGCGGACTTGCAAGCAGCTGCTCGAGCGCACGGTGAGCCTCCGCGCTCTGCTCGAACTCCTCCGCACCGTATGGATGCACGCCCGCCCAGATATGCACCGCGTCGAGAAGTGCCCTCGCATCCTCGCCGGCGGGAGTGACCCCGAGCGCCAGCAGCTCGTCTATCCGCGCGGCCGCGTCCTCGACCCATCCATCGAGCTCCGCAAGCAGCCGAGGCGCATCGAGTCCGTCGTCAACTGGGTCGA
>CAMYZR010000341.1 GCA_947303905.1 uncultured Atopobiaceae bacterium | reverse complement strand
GATGCCCTCATGGTCGCCCGTGAGTGCGTCTGCCACCTCCCCCGCGAGCACCAAGGCCTGGGCAAGGCCTTTGTGCTGGGTCTTCTCGCCCACTATCTCCTGGACAGCGAGGCCCACGCCCTCATCCAGGTGCAGGAGAATGCCATCTGCAGCGCGGACGCCGACCTCGCGGACGCCCACGACCAGGTGCACGCCCTGATCGAGAGCGAGCTCGACACCTGGATGCTCTGGAGCGCCCGCCAGCAGACCATAGCCGACGCACCCGCATACGCCGACCTCACGCGCACCAAGCGCGTCTCGCGCGTGGGTGGCACGATCCTCTCGCAGGTGGCGTGGCAGGTCTTCGGCATGACGATCAACCCCGAGCGCTACGAGGGTTGCCTGCGCGACTACGAGATCGTCTACCGCGCCATCGACCCCACCGGCAATCCGCGCGGGCGCATGATCGCCGGTGCCGAGCAGCTGGGAACCCGCTTCTCCCTGCTCGACGCCCTCTCGCACGCAGCCGAGGCCGGCGAGGACTGCCCCTCCGCGAACCTCGACTGTCGCGCCTGGATCGACCCGGCAACCGGCGAGGAGCGCATGGACAGCTTCCCGGACATCTTCTACAACTCGCTCGACAAGTGGACCGCGCTTGCTGACGTCTACATCAGTGGCGATCGCGACGCGCTGACGTCGGTGTTCAAGCGCGGATACGACGGGATGGCGCTCGCATAGGACAGTCACCGGCGGGCGTTGCCGAAAGGACGTTCGGGACGGAGGCCTTTGTCCGCGCGGACAAAGGCCTCCGTCCCGAACGTCCTTCCGAACGTCTTTCTCGAGCCGTATGGGCTAGAGCTCGTCGCTTGCTGCCTCCTGGTAGGAGACTGCGACCTCGAGGTTGCCGTTGCGGCAGCGCAGGTCGTCAATGAGGTCGCGGACGCTGCCCGCGTCGCGCAGCTGCACGTTGTAGACGAGCTTGTAGAGGCTGCCCATGTTGGTCGTCTTGACCTGGGCGAGATCGAAGCTCGTGGCGTAGGCACCAAGCACCTCGTCGAAGAGGCCCACGAAGTCGAGGTCCTCGGGCACCGTGATGCGGATGGTGCGGTCCAGACGCGCGCCTTGCCCGCCAAAGTCCACGAGCTGCAGGATGAAGTTGGCCCCGCCGAGGATGGCGCAGATCAGCGCCGCGTACCCCACGTAACCCATGCCGCACACGAGACCGATGGCCATGGCGAGGAAGATGAAGGAGATGTCGCGAGCCTGGCCGGGAACGCTGCGGAAGCGCACCAGGCTGAAGGCGCCGGCAACCGCCACGCCAGCCCCGAGGTTGCCGTTGACCATCATAATCACGACGGCCACGATGGCTGGCAAGGTCGCCAGCGTGATGAGGAAGCTCTTGGTGTAGCGGCTGCGGTAGCAGTAGATGAGCGCGAGCGCCAGACCCAGGGCCAGCGCCGCGGCCACGCCCGTCATGAGCGGGACGAGCGCTATGGCCGAAGTGGTCGCAGTGGTTGCGGACGTTGAGAAGATCGAATCGAACATTGCTTAGATACCCCCTAGACGCATGCCGCAAGGTTTGCGGCCATACCATGACTTGCCGTGTATGCCTCGACGCCGTGGCGAGGCTTGCGCGCATGCCTCATGCCCTGACGCACGGTGTGGTGGCGTTTGACGCCCATCTGGTAGCTCACCGCTGCGCCGTACTTGGAGAAGCTCGCCTTGAAGATGCCCTCCTCCGAGAGAAAGTCGGCCAGCCACATCGGCATGCCGGCAGCGCATTTGACCTCAAGGAGGCTCCTGTCACCAGGTGTGAGCACGAAGCCGGCCGTCGAGCCCGCAAGGCTCACGTCGTCCCAGCGGCAGCGTACGGCACGGTCGAAGGTCATGCGAAACTCATGGTCGTCCGCCGCATAGAACGCCTCGCGGTCGTAGGCGACCATCATGGCCGGAGCCAGCCCCTCGTAACGACTGGCCGAGAAGGCGATCTCGCGCTCGATCTGCGTCTGCGGCTCGCGGCGTCCGGACAGCAGGTCGAGGGCGTCTCCTTGCGCAAGCGTGCAGCGGCGCTTGTAGACGATGCCGTCGCACTTCTTCTTGAGCTCCAGAAAGACGGGTGTCTCGTCGGTCGCCGGGCAGTAGCTGCGCAGGCGAATCTTCTCCTTGTAGTGGGGATGCTCGCTCGAGCGGCGCGCGAGCAGGTACGTGGGCGTGTCGAAGTAGATGTTGCGGACCGTCGACGGGCCATGCTCGTCTGGGATCATGTGGCCAGCCATCACGCGCTCCAGACGCGCGCGCTGGGCATCGGTCAGCTGGTACTTGATCTCGTAACGCTTGAACACCATCTGTGCCATGTGCCACCTCCTTGATGACAATGACACGATACGGTTCGAACCTGAAAGGCCCCTGAGCAGACGGCCGCCCCGCCACTGATGTGACGAGGCGGCCACAGGCCTAAAAGCAAGCTGAAAGCCAGGGCGGCGCGGGGTGCCCGCAGGGGGCTACTCCCCTGCCGGCGGCTGACCGGTCGAGAGTATCTCCGCAAGTGCATCCTCATCGAGCACGGGCACGCCGAGCTGCTGTGCCTTGGTGAGCTTCGAGCCTGCGGCAGCGCCGGCTATGACGTAGCTCGTCCGCTTGGAGACGGATCCGCTCACCTTGGCGCCAAGCGCCTTGAGCGCATCGCCCGCCAGCGTCAGCACGGAGGGCAGCCAG
>CAMYZR010000340.1 GCA_947303905.1 uncultured Atopobiaceae bacterium | reverse complement strand
ACCGTCGCCTTCGACAAGACGGGAACGCTCACCACGGGCTCGCCCGAGGTCACGGACGTCGTCTGCTTCAATGGTGCGTCCGAGCGCGACGTCCTGCGGATTGCCGCGACCCTCGAGCAGGCTTCCACGCATCCGCTGGGGCTTGCCGTGGTCAGCCGGGCACAGGAGCTCGGGCTGAGTCTCGGCGTGCCGAGCGAGGTGGAGGAGATTGCCTCCAACGGCATGCGTGCCACGGTGCAGAGCGTGGAATACCTCGTGGGCAAGCTGGGATTTGTCGCCGCTTCCGCCCGTGTCGGAAAGCCTGTGGCCGCCGCGGTCGAACGCCTTGGGCGCAAGGGTGCCACAGCGCTCGTGGTCTGCGGTGGCGGCTCGGTCGCCGGCGTGATCGGTGTGGCCGACACCATTCGCCCCGCGGCCATCGAGGCGCTCGACGCCCTCCTGGATGCCGGCGTCTCCACCACGCTGATGCTCACGGGAGACAATCCGCATGCCGCGGCCCAGATTGCCGGCGAGGCTGGCGTGAGGGAGTATGCGGCCGAGCTGCTGCCTGACGACAAGGTCACCCGCGTTCATGTGCTCCAGCAGGGAGGTCATGTGGTGGCCATGGTGGGCGATGGCATCAACGACGCCCCTGCGCTGGCTGCGGCCAACCTCGGCATCACCATGGGCGCGGCAGCCTCCGACACCGCCCTCGAGGTCGCTGACGTCGCGCTCCTCTCGGACGACCTGCGTCAGCTGCCCGCCTTCTTCGAGCTCTCCATCAAGGCCATGAACGTGGTCCGCGAGAACATCGGCTTTGCCATCGGCGTCAAGGCGCTCGTCTTCCTGCTGGTGGTGCTCGGCATCGCCGGCATGGGTGCCGCGGTGTTCGCCGATACGGGCGTTGCGCTGCTCGTGATCCTCAACGGCATGCGCCTGATGATCGACTCGCCTACGCGCTGGTGAGACGGACGAGGTCAAAACAGGCGTCACGGCAAGAGCCAAGAAGAACGGTAGGGCGACCAGTCCAACGCAAGGGCCACGACGAACGAGTAATGAGGAACGGGGTTCGGTCAGCTAACGACCGAACCCCGTTTTCCGTTGCGCTGGGATGCCCTTGTCTAGCCGGCGTCCGTTGCGGCCTCGCCGATCTCGGTGGGCCAGACGGCGCTTTCGGGCATGGTCGCGTGGCCAGAGGCAATCGATTTGGGAATGTCGGGGTCAGACTCCATGAGCTCGCTGACGGTGACGAGCTTGTAGCTGTCCGACTGCAGGCTCTCGATGATCTTGGGAAGCGCCTCGAGGTCCTGGCTGCGGTCGCCGCCGCCGTCGTGCATGAGGATGATCGAGCCTGGCTGCACGTTGGCCAGGGCGTTGGCGACGATGGCATCAGAGCCTGGCAGCGACCAGTCAAGGGAGTCCTGGTTCCAGATGACCGTCGCGGAGATGGCGCCCTCGCTCAAAAGCCAGCAGTTGTTGTTGAAGTCACCGTAGGGCGGGCGGATGACGGTGGTGTCCACGCCCGAGACCTCCTGGATGGTTGCCCGCGCGGTGTTGATCTCGGAGAGCAGCTCGTCCTTGCCCAGGGCGCTCAGCTGTAGGTGCTGGTTGGTGTGGCTCATGATCTGGTTGCCGGACGCCGCCAGCTTCTGGGCGATCTGGGGGTACTCGCTCTGGTTGGGGGAGAGGTTGAAGAAGGTCGCCTTGGCGTTGTGCTCCGCAAGGATGTCGAGGTAGGCCTCGGTGTAGGTGGCTGCGGGACCGTCGTCGAAGGTGAGGGCCACAAGCTTCTCCCCGTTGGCCGGGGCGATGTTCTTGGTCATGACGATGCAGTCCTTGAGCTCGTCGACCCAGTCGCCGTCGGCCGTCTCGCCGGACTGCTTGCCATGACGGATCTCCTGCTTGCCGACCTTGCCCCACTGCTTGATGAAGCTGACGGAGCCCATGGTTCCCTTGAAGACCAGCTTGGGTTGGGTCTCGCGATACTCGACGTCGTAGTCCTCGGTGCGGTCGCCTCCGTCGGTCATCGTGATCTGCTCGCCGCCCTTGATGCGGTACTCGCGGATCTGCTTGCGGGAGAGCGCGTCGCCGTTGACGCTGGCCTCGAAGGCATAGCCCTTGTTCTGCTCGATGACGTTTCCGCCGACCGAGACGTAGTTGCCGGGATTGGTCTTGATGCCAAGGTCCTGGTGGATGTCGTCGAGCGTGGAGTTGACCCGCACCTTCTCCGACTCGCCATTGATGGTGATGCCAACCGAGCGATGGATCCAGAACATGTAGCCGCCGCCCACGAATGCCGCGATGACCAGGATGCCCACGATGAGCGCCAGGGTGTTGCCCTGCTCCCGCTTTGGACGACGGCTGCCATAGACCTTGCGCTGGGCATCGCGCGTCAGGCTCTCGTACCCTCTCGCGGTGCTCGCGTCGCGCCTCTCGTCCCTGCGGTCGTCCGACCGTCTCGTGCTGGCGGCGGGTGCCTGCTCCCTGCGCATGCGACGCGACGCGTCGCGTGACGTGCTCTCGAGCGTGGACGTGCGCGTGAGCTTGGAGTAGTGCGAGTCTGCCCTTGTGGCCCGCCTCGTCGTTGTCTCACGCTTGGTCGGCTTGCGACGCGTGGGCTTGCCTGAGCTTTCTGAAGCCATGATCGTGTCGTGTCCCATCCGGGCCTTGCCCGTGGTCGTGATGCCCCATGTTTCTGGGAGCTGCGTTTTCGGGTGGAGCTAA
>CAMYZR010000339.1 GCA_947303905.1 uncultured Atopobiaceae bacterium | reverse complement strand
ATACTGCATCGCTTGGTCTATTTGCAACCCCCTGGTCCTCAGTGTTGCAAGTGGTTCAAAGGACCCAGGTGCGAACGTGAACGTCAACATTGCCAACGGAACCGCTGCACAGACCTTTGTGTTCAGGCGACTGAGCGATGGAACCTACACCATCAAGAACAAGAAGTCGAGGCTGTACCTCCAGGTAGAGGACGCATCAAAGAGCAATGGCGCGAATGTCGAGCAGGGTAAGGGAACTCCCGCCAAGGCAGCCAGGTGGCGCCTGATCGTATCGCCGCATGGCGGCCTCTCCATCAAGAACGTGAACTCTGGCAAGTATCTTGAGGTTGCTGACGGACAGATCCGCCTCAATACCAACGTCAGGCAATCGTCTACATATAAATCCCTTGCACAGAGCTTTGTCGCGCTCAAGGCGGGATACAAGCCGACAGTCGGCAAGATCGGCTGGCAGAATCCGTCTGGGTACCCGCAGGTCTCTCGCTATTCGGTGAAGCTTCCCTCATATGCGACGGGTTCTCACACCTATGTGAGCCCGTCGGTGATCAGCGTGGACGCAACGCGTGACGAATGCATCGAGGCATTCATCAAGCGCGCCTACCAATACCTGGGAACCCGCTTCAACGAGCCTTGGTCGACGCAGCCGGGCGGAGCGGGCGTGGATTGCTCGGGCCTGGTGCTCCAGTGCCTCTACGCGACCGGCATGGATCTCGAGCACGCCGCAGGCACGGGTGCGGTTGGTGGCTACAACCCCTACAACCACTATTACGTGCCACGTCAGACGTACAACTCGGCCCGCTGGTACCAGTACGGCACCTTCAAGCGCGTGCCCGTGAGCTCTATGCGCCGTGGCGACCTGGTCTTCTACGGCTATTATGACAACGGAAATCCGGTCGTGTACCACGTGGCCATCTATCTCGGCAATGGCAAGATCATCCATTCCACCAACTACTCGGGCTCCGGCAACAAGGTGCGCGTCGACAACAAGTACGTGTCCTTGTACCAGACGATCATCGGCGTGGAGCGCCCCTTCGTCTGATGGCGGCGACCGAGGCCGTGCCAAGGCGCATAAACCGCAGATAGATGACGTCGGGCTCGTGTAACCTTTGTGTGCACGGGCCCGACGTGCTATTCTGTCTCGGTCAGTACCCCGTACTTGGAGGCCCGCCATGCCTAGACGGCCATCTCAGTTCGGGGCGAATCCATGTAGAAAGGTGTTTTAGCATGATCACCAAGGAGCGCAAGGCCGAGCTTGTCAAGCTGTACGGCAAGAACGAGAACGACAGCGGTTCCGCCGCCGTCCAGGTCGCCATCCTGACCGACCGCATTCGCGAGCTCACCGAGCACATGAAGACCCACAAGAAGGACTTCCACACCCGCCGCGGCCTGCTGATGCTGGTCGGCAAGCGTCGTCGTCTCCTCTCCTACATCAAGAGGGGCGACATCGAGGCTTATCGTACCCTGATCAAGAGCCTGGGCATCCGCGACAACATCCAGTAAATAGGCACTAAGGGGGAGCGCCTTTGGGCGCTCCCCTCATATTGACGGCCCGCCTGCAAAGGGGCAGGCGGAGATGAGAGGAAAAGAAAACTTATGGCAAAGGTTACTCACGAGTTCGACCTCTACGGCAAGCACTATGTCCTCGAGACGGGCGAGCTCGCGAAGCAGGCCACGGGCGCATGCCTGGTCAAGCAGGGCGACACCACGGCCCTGTTGACGGTGGTCGTGTCCAAGGAGCGCAAGGACTACGACTTCTTCCCCCTGACGGTCGACTTCATCGAGAAGATGTATGCCGTGGGTCGCATCCCCGGCGGCTACCTCAAGCGCGAGTCGCGTCCCTCCGAGAAGGGCACCCTCACCGCGCGCATGATCGACCGTCCCCTTCGTCCCTCCTTCCCCGAGGGATTCCGCAACGAGGTGCAGGTCGTCGCAACCTCGCTCGTTGCCGACCAGGTCAACCCCATCGACGTCATCTGCACGATGGCCGCTTCCGCCGCGCTGACCGTCGGTGGCGTGCCCTTCGAGGGCCCGCTCGCCTGCGTGCGCATCGGTCGCGACCGCAACACCCACGAGCTGCTCGTCAACCCCACCTATGAGGAGCGCGACAATTCCGACCTCGACCTCGAGCTCGCCGGCTCGTCCACCTTCATCAGCATGCTCGAGGCGGGCGCCGAGGAGATCTCCGAGGAGGAGATGCTCGAGGCAATGCTCTTCGGCCAAGAGGCCATCGCCGCCTTCTGCGAGCAGCAGGAGATCTTCTTCGACAAGGTGCGCGAGGCCAACGGCGAGTTCCCGAAGCGCGAGTACGTGCTCGACGAGTCCGTCCCCGAGGTCCACGACCGCGTTTTCGCGCACATGGATGACATGTCCGCCGCCCTGCGCGATGCCGACAAGGCCTCCCGCATCGGCAAGGTCGAGGACCTCAAGCTCGCCATCCGCGACGAGTTCACCGAGGAGGAGCAGGCCCAGTGGAGCCGCGAGCTCAACGTCGAGCTCAAGGCCCTCGAGAAGCATGCCATGCGCCTCATGGTCGTCAACACCGGCGAGCGCGTCGACGGCCGTACCGCCACCGAGGTGCGCCCGCTGATGGTCAAGCCCGACTACCTCCCGCTGGTGCACGGCTCCGGCCTGTTCCAGCGCGGCCAGACCCAGGTGCTCTCCATCGCCACCCTGGGCATGCTCAACGAGTGGCAGCGCCTTGACACCATCGAGCCGATCGATGG
>CAMYZR010000338.1 GCA_947303905.1 uncultured Atopobiaceae bacterium | reverse complement strand
CCTTGGTTGAGCTGGTAGGCCTCCTCCTGCGTGGCATCCTCGGCGAGCGAGACGGAGGCGAAGCGAATCGCGTTGATGGCGCTCTCGAGCTTGAGAATGCGCAGCTTTGCCGCATACGGCAGGCTTCTGTCGGTGCAGCGCAGGTAGATGAGGTGCGATGACTTGAGCTGCACCGCCGTGAGCGACGGCAGCTTTGGCTCTGCCTCGAACAGGCCTGCCTCCTCGAGCATGCGTGCCGCATAGCGCTCGAGCTCGGAAGGCGCCTCGTGGGGGTGGTGCTCCGCCTCCGCCTCGCGCGTGCGGATGTCTCCCACAAAGCGCTTGAGCTCTGCCAGGGGGTCAATGGCATTGGTGATGCACCCGGCGAGAGCGGCATAGTCCAGGTGGGACGAAGGCGGCATCTCGGATGCGTCCGCAGGGAGCTCTTCTGGGAGCGTGAGCGCCAGGCCGTCCGGGGTGTCCTCCTCATCCTCCGTTGTCTCCGCCGCAGGCTCTACGGCCGCGTCGGAGGGGGAGTCGGCCGCGGCTGTCGCCTCGGTCTCGCCGGCTTCTGAGGCCTGAGCCTCGGGCGAGCCTTCGACGAGGGCAGGCTCGCTCGTGGAAGTGGGGACTTGTCCGGAATCTGGGGCCTGCTGCGCCTCGTCATCCACGGCCCGTACGGATTGCCTGCTCAAGGCCAAAGTGAGCAGGCTCGTGCTCGCGAGGACGCCCATCAGCGCGGGAAGACCCCATCCCAGGGCCACGCCAGCGCATGAGAGGGCGAGCAGCGCCATCAGTGTAAGAGACGTTGCCAGTCCGAGCGTACGGTTGTCACGTTTGTCTGATCCCATACAAGGGAGTTTACCCAACTTTGTGACGGGTGATTCCGGAACCTGCGCATCCTTCCACGCCCATACGTTGCGCGCCTGCTGCCGTCCGCCTGCTACAAGTAGCCGCGTGCGGGCAAGTCGTGGTAGGACTGTCGAGTTTTGCCCATAGCACTTGAAAACATGAGCAAATGCTCATATATTGGTTCATGATAGAAAGGAGGGCCCATGCGTGAGGAACACACCATAGAGCCCAATGAGCTCATCGAGAGCTATCTGGCAAATGAGGACATCGTCTACGAGGCGACGCAGATCTTTGACGCGCTGTCGGACTACACGCGCTTCCAGATCCTGTCAGCGCTCTGCGTCTCGAGCAGGAGCGTCTCGGAGCTCAAGGACATCTGTCATGTGACGCAGTCAGCCATCTCGCACCAGCTGCGCCTGCTGCGCGACCGCGGCCTCGTCTTCGCGCGCCGCGAGGGCCAGCGCGTCATATATTCGCTTGCCGACGAGCATGTGGTCACGCTGATGCGCGTGGGCCTGGAGCACGCGGCCGAGACCGTGTCGGTGGAAGGGGAGTAGCCATGAGCGAGAAGGTCGTACACGACTCCTTTGAGCACGAGCACCATCACGAGCACGAGCACCATCACGAGCATGAGCACCATCACGAGCATGGACACGGGCACGGGTGCGGTGGCGATCACTGCGACTGCCACGAGCACGAGCATGTCGAGACGCGCGAGCTCAGTGGGGCTCCCAGCTTCAGCTACCACGTGCTGGGCATCGACTGCCCAAGCTGTGCGCAAGGCACCCAGAACGCCGTGCGTGCCCTCTCATGCGTGGAGGACGCGCGTCTGGTTTACGCTACTGCGACCTTGGAGGTCATCGCCGATGAGCGCGTGACGCTCGACGAGTGCCGTCGTGAGGTGCTTGCCTGCGTGCGCTCCTGCGGCCAGGACCTCGAGCTGACGGCGGAGGAGCGCGAGCGTCTCGAGGCCGAGCGTCCCTGGGTCGTCGAGCACCGCGAGCAGCTGCTCATGGGCATCTCTGGCGCGGCCCTTGCCTTGGGCCTCATCCTTGACCTGCTGGTGAAGAAGGTCGCATGGGCGATTCCGCTGTACGTGGTCGCAGCCCTGGCTGGCCTCGTCTTTATCGCACCGATGGCCGTGGCGTCGCTGCGCAGGCGCACCGCCGACATGAACGTCCTGATGGGTGTGGCGGTCATCGGTGGCCTTATCATGGGCTTCCTCGGTGACGCGGAGGTCTTCCGCGATGCCGCCATCGTCATCTTCCTCGACCAGGTGGGCGAGTGGCTGGAGGGCTGGTCCATGCGCAAGACCTCCGGCTCCATCCGCGAGCTGATGGACCTGACGCCTGACATGGCGCACGTGATCGACGAGCACGGTCACACGGCCGACCTCGACGTCGAGGAGGTTGAGGAGGGCTGGCTGATCCGCATCCTCCCCGGCGAGCGCGTGCCTCTGGACGGCACGATCGTGCGCGGCAGCTCCTCGTTCAACGAGGCGCCGGTCACGGGCGAGAGCATGCCCCAGGACAAGGGCGTTGGCGCAGACGTGTACGCGGGTACGCTCAACACGTCGGCTGCGGTCGACATCGAGGTCACCGCCGATGAGGACTGCACCACGCTTGCGCGCATCATCTCGATGGTGCAGGGCGCCCAGGCGGAAAAGGCTCCCTACGAGAGCTTCGTCGACCGCTTCGCGGCCGCCTATACCCCCATCGTGATCTGCGGGGCATTGGTCGTGGGCATCGTCGTGCCGCTGCTCTTCAGCCTCGCTTGGGGCTTCAACGGTGCCATCTGGCATGACTGGGTCTATCGTGCCCTGTCGCTGCTCGTGGTCGCCTGTCCCTGCGCGCTGGTCATCTCGACGCCCGTCACCTTCGTGTCTGCCCTG
>CAMYZR010000337.1 GCA_947303905.1 uncultured Atopobiaceae bacterium | reverse complement strand
TTCGGCGGAGGCGGGACTATTCAGGAGGTTCTCATGCGCACACTGGTTACTCTCGCTTGCATGGAGTGCAAGCGTCGCAACTACACCACTGACAAGAACAAGGCTAACAACCCCGATCGTATGGAGTTGAAGAAATATTGCCCGTGGTGCAAAAAGCACACTGTTCATAGGGAAACCCGCTAGAATAGTGCTACACACAGGCCAGTAGCTCCAATGGTAGAGCGGCGGTCTCCAAAACCGTTTGTTGAGGGTTCGAGTCCTTCCTGGCCTGCCAGATCACTTCACCGGCTTTCCCTTCGGGGTTAGCCGGTTTCTATGAATAGAGAGTTCGTCCCAAGGAAGTAGGAAGCATGGCAAACAAGGATCGTCAGAAGAGAAGCGTCCGCCAGGCACGTGCCCGCGAGCGTGAGGCTCTTGAGGCCGCACAGTCTGCCAGCATGCCCGCCTCTGACAAGAAGGCTAAGGTAGCCAAGGCCGCTCCTACCAAGGAGGAGATTGCCAAGAAGGAGGCAAGCTTCCTCGGCCGTACGCGCCGCTATTTCCATGACGTTCACACCGAGATGAACCGCGTGGTGTGGCCGTCTAAGACCGAGCTCACCAACTACTCCACGGCCGTCATCGCCCTGCTGATTATCGTCGGCGTGATTGTGTGGCTCGTGGATACCGGTTTCGTCGGCATCCTCGTCGGCTTTACCGGGCTGAGGGGGTAAGTGATGGCCAAGCGTTGGTATGTGGTCCACACCTACTCTGGGTACGAGAACAAGGTCAAGAACGACCTTGAGCATCGTATCGAGACCTATGGCCTTGAGGATCAGATTGTCGACATCCAGATTCCCACCGAGGAGATTACCGAGGTGAAGGATGGCGGCAAGCGCGAGACCAAGGAGTCCAAGGTCTTCCCTGGTTACGTGCTGGTTCGCATGGAGGTCGACGACAACTCGTGGGCCGTCGTGCGCAACACGCCGGGCGTGACGGGCTTTGTGGGCATCGACGGCAAGCCGACGCCCCTGCGTCGCTCTGAGTACAACAAGATCATGCGTCGCACCAACCCCGTGGGCACCGTTGCCCCCAAGCACACCACCACCAGCAACCTCGAGCCGGGCATGGCCGTGAAGGTCGTCTCTGGCCCGCTGGCAGACTTCGACGGAACCATCTCGGAGGTTATGCCCGAGGCCGGTAAGGTCAAGGTCATGCTCACCATCTTTGGTCGCGAGACTCCGGTTGAGCTCACGCTTGACCAGGTGGTGACTATCATCTAACAGTATCGGCAACCCTAGTCGGCCCCGTAATCGGTGAGGATTGCTTCTCGGGAGTCCGGCGCGTATATAGCAAACGAACTCAAGTCCCAGGAGGCACAAAATGGCAAAGAAGCAAGTTACCCGCTTCATTAAGCTCCAGATTCCTGCCGGTAAGGCAAACCCCGCACCTCCCGTCGGCCCCGCGCTGGGTGCCGCGCAGGTCAACATCATGCAGTTCTGCCAGCAGTTCAACGCTGCTACGGCTGACAAGGCTGGCGACATCATTCCGGTCGAGATCTCCGTCTACGAGGACCGCACCTTCACCTTCGTGTGCAAGACCCCTCCCGCGGCCCAGCTCATCAAGAAGGAGCTCGGTCTCCAGAGCGGCTCTGGCGTTCCCCAGCGCGACAAGGTCGGCCAGCTCACCGACGAGCAGCTCACCAAGATCGCCGAGATCAAGATGCCGGACCTCAACGCCAACGATCTGGATGCTGCCAAGAAGATCATCGCTGGCACCGCTCGTTCGATGGGCGTCACCATCGCCGAGTAGCACTTCAGTTTTTAGCCCCGAGAGGGGAGAGATTTGTGGAAGGGCGCATGCCCGCTACGACCACGACTACCACAAGGAGGTAGGAAATGCCTAAGCACGGAAAGAAGTACAAGGAGCAGGCAGCCAAGGTTGAGCGCAAGCTCTACAGCCCGAAGGCCGCCATGGAGCTCGTGAAGGAGCTCGCTGCCGCCAAGTTTGACGAGACCGTCGAGTGCTCCGTCCGCCTGGGCGTCGACACCCGTAAGGCCGACCAGAACGTCCGTGGCTCCATCTCCCTGCCCAACGGCATCGGCAAGGACGTGCGCGTCGCCGTCTTCGCCGAGGGCGAGAAGGCTCGTGAGGCCGAGGCTGCTGGCGCTGAGGTCATCGGCTCCGACGACCTGGTTGCTCAGATCCAGGCTGGCAACATCAACTTTGACGCATGCATCGCTACGCCCAACATGATGGGCAAGGTTGGCCGTCTTGGCCGTATCCTTGGCCCCCGTGGCCTCATGCCGAACCCCAAGCTCGGCACCGTCACCATGGACGTCGCCCGCATGGTTGGCGAGCTCAAGGCTGGCCGCGTCGAGTACCGCGCTGACCGTTACGGCATCGTGCACGTTCCCATGGGCAAGGTTTCCTTCGAGACCCAGAAGCTCGTCGAGAACTATGGCGCCCTGCTGACCGAGCTGCTGCGCGTCAAGCCGTCCACCGCTAAGGGCCGCTACGTCAAGTCCGTCACCTTCTCCTCCACCATGGGCCCGGGCGTCAAGGTTGACCCCCTGCGCACCCGCCAGTTCATGGAGGACTAGTTCTGAGAAACACTCTCAAGAACGTCGACGCCCCGAGGTTTGCCTCGGGGCGTTTCTTTTTCGCCCTCGCTGCGCTCATCTGCGGTTTCTCCACATATGGGGTTGACAACGAGAGGCTAAGCTGGCATTATGTCTCTTTGCCTGTA
>CAMYZR010000336.1 GCA_947303905.1 uncultured Atopobiaceae bacterium | reverse complement strand
TGTCGTCGTCGGACATCTCGCGGAACTGCACGTACTTGGTCTTCGGAGCGCCCTTGAAGTAGTTCTCGTTGGCCTCGTAGTTGATGACGCCGTTCTCGTACTTGATGAACTTGTAGGGGCCGGCACCCATGGGCTGGGTGGTCTTGGCGCGCATGAGCGAGAGGTCGCCCTTGGGGAAGCCGAACTTGTCGTTGTCGTAGTCGTACTGGGCGGCATCGCCGTAGTAGTGCATCGGGGTGATCTGGGTGCCCAGCTGATAGATGAGGTTGGCGTCGACCTGCGTGGCGTGAACGCGCATGCTGTAGTCGCCAGTCTTCTGGAAGCCCTTGATGTTGGCGGCGGACTTGCCGGTCTCGATACCCACGGCATAGTCGGCATAGTTGTTCATGATGCCGTCGAGGCTGCCAGAGGTCTCGGTCTCGACCATCTCCTGGACGGTCTCGTAGTTGCCGGCCATGATGTCGAAGATGTCAGCGTTGGTGGCGTCAGCGGGAACCTCGTAGCCCCAGTTGGCCATCTTTGCGTCAACGCCGTCCTCCTCGGCGTTGTAGCCGTTGGCGACGACGTAGTTGAGGATGCCCTGCACGAAGCCGTCCTTGTAGTCGGTCCAGAAGGCCTTCTGGGTCTCCTCGTCCCAATTGGAGAAGTCCTTGTTGTCCTCGCCGGCTGCGATGAGCATGTTCATCAGGGTGTCCATGCCGGAGCGATACTCGTCCATGCCCTCGATCGGCATGGAGAACAGGGTGGCGGAGCCATCGTAGGTGGGGTCGCAGACCACATACAGGCTGAAGATGTAGTCGTCGATGGTCACGGGTTCGCCGTCGGAGAACTTGAGGTCGTCGCGCAGGGTGATGTCGTAGTCGACGGTGCCGTCGGCGTTCTCGGTGACCTCGATGTCGGCGGGGCCGGTGTAGGTGTAGTCGGTGCCGTTGTACTCGTAGGTCTCACCCTCGATGCCCTTGTAGACGACCTCGCCCAGACGGGTGGTGGGATAGAGCAAAAGCTGCGTCAGGTTCTGGGCGTCCTGGTCATATGCCGTCTCGGCAAAGAAGGGCGAGAACTTGCTGCTGAAGTTGGAGTAGCCAACGACCATCGGGGTGTCGCCTGCACCAGCGGCTCCGCCGCCGCCACCGCAACCAGAAAGAATGCCAAGTGCGCTGGTTGCGCCCACGGCCTGCAGGAAGTTCCTACGCGTGATGTTCATGATGCCTCTCCATTCGACGATTGGATAGTTGTCCACGGGCAAAGGTTCGTCGGGCCGATGCCCAAAATTGCACAGGGTTTAGTTTACGTTCTTATCGCTGATAAAGCGCAAGAATTTACTTTTTTGTATAGCGGGAGGCCACGTATTTGGGGTGTTTGGTCTGAAGCAAGGGGAATCGTCCCGAAAAAGGAGAGACCGCGCCGCAAATAGGGGTGCCGAGCATCCAATATTTGCGGCGCGGTGAATCAGGAAACCGTGAAGCGCAGGCCATTTGTCCTGCGACGGAGGTAGGCCAGAAGGGCGGCGGCACCTAGCAGCAGCGCGATATATGCCAGCGCCAGCGGGTTGAAGCGGGCCTCGAGAATGAGATAGAGCAGCTCTCCCACCGCGGACGCGAAGGCGGCCACGCAGCCCACCATCAGCCAGCCGGGCAGCGGGACCATGACCTTCTGGTACACGTGGTCGCGGAGCCCCTTCTTCTCGCTGGCAAGCTTTGCCACGCGAATGGCTGCAAAGAGCAGAATGCCCACCACGACCAGATAGGGGAGCAGCACGTAGACGGCGTTGCCCATGGCCGAGACCGGTATGAAGCCAGCCGCGATCGCGCAGGCTGCGGCGCCGGCGAGGGCGACCCAGGCCTCGCGGAGGAAGGCCGTGCGCTCTTCGGGCGAGTTCCACTGCCAGAGGGTTCCCTGGTACTCGTACCCGCCATCCTCGGAGATGACATAGTCGTCGAGGTATTCGCGCTTGCGCCTGCTCATTATGCAATGCCCTCGAGGTCGTAGTCGGAAAGCCACTCGTTCGCACGCTCGCAGACCGTGCGCAGGCAGGTCTCGTCAAAGGGGCTGACCATCTCTGCCGCCTCGAGCAGGTCGGTGAAGGTCTTGGTGCCGCCAAGGCGCGTGTAGGCCATGTAGTGCTTCCATGCGTTGTCGAAGTCCTCCTGCATCATGGCCCAGAACTCCCGCGCCACGGTCTGCGCCAGACAGTAGTCGATGTAGTAGAAGGGCACCTCGTAGATGTGCATCTGACGCTGCCAGCCCTCGCCGTCTGCGTAGAAGGGGATGTCGCCGTCGAGGCGCATCCACGGCATGTAGGTGCCGAGCAGCTCCTTCCAGGTAGCGTGGCGCTCGGCGGGCGTCATGTCGGGGTTCTCGTAGACGATGTGCTGGAAGTGGTCGACCATCGTGCCGTAGGGGATGAAGGTGAGCGAGCCGTGCAGGTGGCTGTAGAGGTACTTGCGCGTGTCGGGCCCGAAGAAGCCCTCGCACCACGGCCAGGCGAAGAACTCCATGCTCATGGAGTGCACCTCGCATGCCTCGGCACCGGGCCAGACGTAGGCGATGGGAATGCGGTCGCGGTTGGTCCAAGCCGCAAAGCCGTGACCGGCCTCGTGCGTGACGACCTCGACGTCGCCCTGCGTGCCGTTGAAGTTGGCAAAGATGAAGGGGGTCCCGTAGTCGAGCAGGCTGGTGCAGTAGCCACCGCCCTCCTTGCCCTCGGTGGAGAGGACGTCCATGAGCCCGCGACCGA
>CAMYZR010000335.1 GCA_947303905.1 uncultured Atopobiaceae bacterium | reverse complement strand
CGCCGGCAGGGACAACCGCATCCTCTCGGTCGGCTACAACGGCACGCCCATCGGGCTCGAGGACGACGAGTTCCCCTGGGACGCCTCGGACGATCCCCTGCGCGACAAGCACAGCTACGTGATCCATGCGGAGGCCAACGCCATCCTCAACTACCGCGGATCGCTCAAGGACATGGCTGGCGCCCGCGCGTACGTCACGCTGTTCCCCTGCCAGGAGTGCGCAAAGACGCTGGTACAGGCTGGTATCGGCGAGGTGGTGTACCTGGACGACAAGTACAATGGCACCGAGGGCAACCTCATCTCCAAGGCGGTGCTCGATCGCTGCGGCGTGTCGTATCGCCAGATCGAGCTGCCCAAGGAGGCCATACTCTAGGCACGACGGGCTTTGCCCCGAGACAGTGAGAGAAACAGCAGCAACGCAGCAGCAACACGCAGTAACGGGAGGTACGACATGGCAGATTACGTAAGCAGGGAAGTCGCACGCGAGCGGCTTCACAAGGCGTGCAAGGCGGGTTCCATCCTGTCGGTGATCATGCTGCTCGCCGGGTTGATGTATGCAGGCATCGCTGCGATCGTCGCCACCAACACGCGCCTGCCCGAGCTGGTGATACGCGCTCTGTACGTCATCGTTCCGACGCTGAGTGACACCTACCTGGCGCTTGCCGACTGTGCGACAAGGGCCGTGCTGTTCGTGCTCGTCGGCCTGCTCGGCATCCTGATGTTCCGCAGGATGTCCAAGAAGGACGACGCCTTCCGTACCGGGCAGCTCCGTCAGCTCAAGTTCATCGCGTTCCTGTTCATGCTGCTGGGCTTCTTGCCCACGCTGGCGGGCAACATCGCCAAGGCGGTCATGGCCATCCAGAGGGGCGGCAACCCCATGGCGGTCGTGGCCCTTGACGTGGACGCCATGTGCGTGATCGCGGGCCTGTTCATCTTCATGGCGGCGCGGGCTCTGGTCGCAGGCTCGCTTCTGGGCAAGCAGCAGGAGCAGATGGCGGCCGATCCGACCACGGTCACGGCCGAGCCGGATTACTCTGGCGTTCCCGACATGACGACCGTGACGACGGCGGTGGAGGCCGCTCCGCCGACAACGGTCCTCGACTCCGGCGTGGGTGCGACCCAGACCCAGGTGCCCACCTTTGTCAACGACCCGGCATGGGATGAGGTGGCGGCGGAGTTCGACTCTCTGGGGGACAACCAGTAGCGCAGCTGCCAGACGAGAGGCATGTATGTGTCGGCCCCCGGTGTCTGAGCATCGGGGGCCGATTCCATTGACTAGTTGAGGGTGGCTATGAGCTTCTCGAGCAGCCTCTTGAGCTGCATCGCCTCCTCGGGATCCATGGCGATGCAGCCGACGATGCAGCTCGGCACGCTGAGCGCGCGCTCGCGAAGCTCGCGGCCCTCGTCGGTGAGCGACACGATCACCGCGCGCTCGTCGGACGTGGAGCGCCTACGCGACACGTAGCCGTGAGCCTCGAGGCGCTTGAGCAGCGGAGTCAGCGTCGCGGAGTCCAGATGCACGCGCTCGCCCAGCTCCCCGACCTTCACCTCGTCGTGCTCCCAGAGCGCCATCATGGTCACGTACTGGGGATAGGTGAGCCCCAGCGGGTCAAGAAATGGCTTGTAGTGCCGCGTGAGCTCGCGCGATGCGGCGTACAGGGGGAAGCAGAGCTGGTTGTCCAGGCTTAGGGGATTGAAGTCTTGGGTCTCGTCCGACATTGTCGCAGTCCTTAGATAATCGCACACAAGATATTAGCGACACCATTGTAGTGCATTCTCGCGGGCCCGACTAAATGACTCTTCGGCAACAGCAAAAGACTTGAACGCATGGGGCGGCTGGCAAAAGAAGGGCCGCCCCGAGTCAGGGTCGGCCCTCAGTCAGGTCTGATGCGCGAGTCCCGCTACGCCTGCAGGCGTCCAGCGACGGCCATGATGAAGTCGCGAGTATTGAGCTTGGTGGGATTCTCGAGCGTGGTGATCGCGGCGAGGTCTCCGGTCATCTCGCCCGCCTCGATCGTGGCGATCGTGGCCTGCTCGAGACGCTCGGCAAAGGCTACCAGCTCGGGCAGTTCGTCCAGCTCGCCGCGCTTGCGCAGCGCGCCGGTCCAGGCGAAGATCGTGGCCACCGAGTTGGTGGACGTCTCCTCGCCGGCGAGGTGCTTGTAGTAGTGGCGCTGCACGGTGCCGTGGGCTGCCTCGTACTCAAAGTAGCCGTACGGGCTCACCAGCACGCTGGTCATCATGGCCAGGCTTCCGAACGCGGTGGAGAGCATGTCGCTCATCACGTCGCCGTCGTAGTTCTTGCAGGCCCAGATGAAGCCGCCCTCGCTGCGGATCACGCGTGCGACGGCATCGTCGATCAGCGTATAGAAGTACGCGATGCCGGCCTCCTCGAAGCGCGTCTTGTACTCCTGGTCGAAGATCTCCTGGAAGATGTCCTTGAAGCGGTGGTCATAGGTCTTGGAGATGGTGTCCTTGGAGGCAAACCAGATGTCCTGGCCCGTGGAGAGCGCGTACTCGAAGCTGGCGCGCGCGAAGCTGGCGATGGACGCGTCGAGGTTGTGGATGCCCTGCGCGATGCCCGGCTGGTCGAACTCCTGCACCGTGGCGCGCACCTCCTCGCCGCCGTCCGCGGGCGTGTAGACCAGCTCGACCTTGCCCGGCGCGGGAATGCGCAGCTCGGTGTTCTTGTACACGTCGCCGTAGGCGTGGCGGGCGATGGTGATGGGCTTCTTCC
>CAMYZR010000334.1 GCA_947303905.1 uncultured Atopobiaceae bacterium | reverse complement strand
ACAGCATAAGCGCCGCCACGTCGGGATCGACGGCGGCGGCGAGCAGGTCGTCGAAGGTCTGCGAGATGAGCGCGCGCAACCAGGCCATCTCGGTCGTGCTGAGCTCAACGACTCCCTCCACGTCCTTGGCACAGCTCGCGCAGAGCAGACCGCCCGCCATCGTCGAGAAGAACGACACGGCCTCGTCGCCGCAGGCGATGCACGAGCCCAGCTCGGGCCGCCAGCCAGAGTGCGAGAGCACCTTGAAGGTATAGGCTGCCACCACAAGGTCGAGGTGCGCCTGATCCTGTACCTGCTCGCAGGCACGAAGCGCGCGCGAGCAGATGGGATACAAAAACGCATCAGATATGTCCTCAAAGCAGGTGAGACGTGCGATCTCTGCCACAGCCGAGGCGGCGGACACCCGCTCGAGGCTGCCGCGAAGACTCCCGTGCGCATCGATGAGCGTCGCCTCGGTCATGATGCCCAGCGTGCGACCGCGCGCCATGAGGAAGTCGACCTCGCCAAAGAGCTCGGAACGCGAGGCGAGCCTGCCCCCGGGCTTGCGCGCCCCCTTGGCGACCACCCTCAGCTGGCTGCCGTCCTCGGAGAGCAGGGTAAGTATGAGGTCCTGCTCGGCAAGCTTGGTGCGGTCCAAGACGATGGCGCGCTGGCGTGAGGTGCGTCTTCCGCCGGCCATGGAACCGCTAGTCCTCGGCCTGGTATCCCAGGCGCCTGATCTCGTTGGCGTCACGGCGCCACTGCGGCTGGACGCGCACCTGGAGGTCCAGGTAGACCGTCTTGGCACCCAGCAGGCGCTCGATGTCCGGGCGCGCCTCGCTTCCGATGCGCTTGATCATGCGCCCGCCCTTGCCGATGACCATGCCCTTCTGGCTCTCGCGCTCAACGAGGATCGTGGCGACGATCGAGGCGTGGTTGTGCTTGCTCCACTGGATGTCGTCGCAGAAGACGCCCACGGAATGCGGGATCTCCTGGCGCATGTTGAGCAGGACCTTCTCGCGCACGAACTCGGCGACGAGCTCCTCTGCCGTCGCGTCGATGTCCATGTCGTCCGGGAACCACTTGGGGCCCTCGGGGAGATGCTCGGACACCAGGGAGATGAAGGCGTCGACGTTGAAGCCCTCTGTCGCGGAGATGACGAGCTCTCCGTCGAAGTCGGCAAGCTGGCGGGCAGCCTCGAGCTGGGAGGCGACCTGCTCGGGCGTGGCGATGTCGGCCTTGGTGACCACCAGCAGCTTGTAGCCAGCCTCGCTCGCCTGCACATGGTTGGCCACCCACTGGTCTCCCCTGCCCACGGGCTTGGTGGCGTCGATCAAAAACGCCACCGCGTCGACGTCGGCGAGCTCGCCGAGCGCCACGCGATTGAGCTCCTTGCCCAAGGCGTCCTTGGGCTTGTGGAGGCCCGGGGTATCCACGATCACGAGCTGCGAGTTGTCGGTGTTGACGACCGCGCGCAGGCGGCGGCGCGTCGTCTGGGCGACGGGGCTCGTGATGGCCACCTTCTCACCCATGCACGCATTGAGGAGGGTGGACTTGCCCACGCTCGGACGTCCTACCAAAGCCACGAAACCACTGGTGAAGGGGGTGTCGTTTGCCTCCTCAGCCATACGACTCCCATCGTTTTGCAAATCAGAACCAGACATGTGCCTGCCTTTCGTAGCCTATCCAAGCAGGGCGACAAGCGCCCGCGCGTACACGATGATGCCTGCGACCGCCGCGGTGAGGCTGATGACCCAGGATGCCGCAGCCGCAACGTCCTTGGCACGGCCAGCCAAGGGGTGGAACTCGGGTGAGACCAGGTCCACGACCGTCTCAATCGCCGTGTTTATGAGCTCGGTTGAGAGTACCGCCCCTGAGCAGATGACGATCACGGCCCAGCCGACGGCATCAATTCGCAGAATGATCCCCATCACGATGGCAAAAACCATCCCTGCGAGCATGATGCGTATGTTGCGCTCGGTCGCAAAGGCGATGCGCATGCCCTGCAGGGCGAACAGGAAGCTTCGCTTGAGCGAGGGGTGGTTTTGGCTCGTGCCGGGAATCATGCGTCCTCGCCCTCCCTATGACGCGTCAGCACCACGTGGCTGATGGGGGCGTCGGTGTGCGCCTTGCGCACCAGCTCGTCCTCGCGCGCCTCCATGACCTCCGCCTCGTCGTCCTCCAGGTGGTCGTACCCCAGCAGATGGAGGAGGCCATGGATGAGCAGGAGTCTGAACTCGTCCGCGAAGGTGGTGGCATAGCGCCCGGACTGCGCCTCGATGAAGGCGGGCGCCAACACGATGTCGCCCAGCTCGCAGGGCTCGCCCTCCGCCAGGTCTGGGTCGTCGGGACGCTCGCACTCGAGCGAGATGACGTCGGTAACCGCGTCGATGCCGCGCCACTCGGCGTTGTAGGAGCGGATCTCCTCGTCATCGACGATTGACAGCGAGAGGTAGCAGGGCCGCGTGACCCCCTCCTCGGCAAGCACCATCTCGCAGATGGCCTGCATCTCGTCCTCGCTGATGGGTGCCCGTGCCTCGTCCTCGCAGCTAAGGTCAATCGTCAGCAGCATCTCAGCGCGCCTCCCTTGCCTCGTCAGCCTCGTAGGCGTCCACGATGCGCGCCACGAGCGAGTGACGCACGATGTCGTTGCGGTCGAGGTCGACGAAGGCGATGTCGTTGATTCCCTCGAGGACGCGACGCGCCACGTCGAGGCCATTGACGCCCAAAAGGTCGCGCTGCGTGACGTCGCCGGTCAC
>CAMYZR010000333.1 GCA_947303905.1 uncultured Atopobiaceae bacterium | reverse complement strand
GGACGCCTCCCAGCTCACCACCAGGTCGAAGGTGACCTCCTTGGCCTCCACGTCCGCGTAGAAGCCATGCACCTGAATCACGTGCATCTCGTCGTTGGCCCACTTGAGCAGCGCCTGGCGAATGGCACCCACCTCGCCGCCGTCGCTGGCGTTGACCGAGTAGATGCCCACCGTGTGCAGCAGGATCCCATGCTCCCGCATCACGGCCAGCTGCACCGCGCGCGTGAGCGCGTCCACCTCGCGCGCGGTCATGTTCTCGTCCACCTCCACGTGCACGCTGCCGGAGAGGCGGTCGGGGCCGTAGTCGTGCAGCACCAGGTCGTACACGCCGAGCACGCCCGGCACCTCCCCGACCGTGCGCTTGATGCCCGTGGAGAGCTCGTGGCTCACGCGCTCCCCCAGGATGTGGCTGATGGCCTCGCGCAGGATGTCGACGCCGCTCTTGATGATGACCAGCGAGATGACCGCGCCGAGCCACGCCTCCAGGCTCACGCCCGAAAGCAGGTAGACAAGGGCTGCCACCAGCGTGGATGCCGAGATGATCGAGTCCATGAGCGCGTCGGTGCCGCTCGCCACGAGCGAGTCGGAGCGCAGGCGCGCGCCCTGCGCCTTGGTGTAGAGCCCGAGCGCGATCTTGGCCGCGACGGCGACGGCCACGACGCCCAGCGTCACAAAGTCGTAGTGGGCGGCCTGGGGATGGATGATGCGGTCAATCGATTCGGTGAGCGAGCTCACGCCGGCCCACGCGATGATGGCCGCAATCACGATGGTGGTTATGTACTCGGTGCGGCCGTGGCCAAAGGGATGCTCGCGGTCGGCGGGCCTGTTGGCCAGCTTTGTGCCCACGATGGTGATGACCGACGAGAGCGCGTCGGAGAGGTTGTTGACCGCGTCGAGCACGATCGCGATGGAGTTGGAGAGCAGGCCTACGGCAGCCTTGAAGCCCGCGAGCAGGACGTTTGACGCGATGCCGATGGCACTCGTGCGCACGATGCCCGCATCGCGACTGATCTCCGGCGTCTGCTCCGTCTGCTCCACCGTTGCCTGCTCGACCTCGTCCATACGTCCTCCCCTATCGCCCGCGCGGCACCCGCCGCCCGAACACCCAAAACAAAAGAGGCGCGGGCTCGCCATGAGCCGCGCGCCTCTCATCATACCCGCAAACGCAAGCCCCCAAACCGGGGCGCGGCGCTACAGCTGAGCTGCAACCGCCTCCTCGACCTTGGACATCTTGGCCGTCGGCTCGAAGCGCTCGACGAGGGTGCCGTCGCGCGCGATGAGGAACTTGGTGAAGTTCCACTTGATGTAGGCCTTCTCGCCGAACTCCTTGTCGACGCTCTTGGCGACCTTGTTCATGACAACGGCCTTGAGCCCGTCGAAGCCCTTGAACGGCTTCTCGGTGGCAAGCTCGACGAACAGCGGGTTGGCGTTCTCGCCGTTGACGTCACCCTTCTTGAACTGCGGGAACTCGGTGCCAAACTTGAGGGTGCAGAACTGGTGGATCTCCTCGTCGCTCTCGGGAGCCTGGTTGGCAAACTGGTTGCAGGGGAAGTCGAGGATCTCGAAGCCCTGCTCGCGGTACTTGGCGTACATGGCCTCGAGCTCCTCGTACTGCGGGGTGAAGCCGCAGCCGGTGGCGGTGTTGACGATGAGCAGGACCTTGCCAGCGTAGTCGGACAGGGCGACCTCGGTTCCATCGGGCTTGACTGCGACGTGATCATAGACTGCCATTGTTGGCTCCTTTCACTTTGTTTGCGTACAAACCAATTGTACACTAAACGTTAGCCGAGGGCAACTGGTGCCCGCCGATTTGTGGAGCATTTTCCGTCATAATCCTAGGCAGGCAAGAGGAGGAGGGACACCCATGCGCATCGCTTTCTTTGACATTGACGGAACGCTGGCAACGGGCACGGCGGTGCCCCAGAGTGCGGCCGAGGCGCTGCGGCGCATGCGCGCCAACGGCGACCTCGTGTTCATCTGCACGGGCAGGGCGCGCGCCTACGTGGAGGCCAACTTTGGCGACTACGCGGACGGCTTTGTGTGCTCAAACGGCCGGATGGCCTTCATGGGCGAGAAGACGCTCGTGGACGCGCAGCTCACGGCCGAGCAGGTGACGCAGTTCACGCAGGCGCTCGACGCGGTAGGCGCGGGCTACGCCTTCTTTGGCGAGCGCGACGCATGGTACGGCGGCGAGGAGAAGTACCGCTCGGTGGCCGAGCCCGTGCTCAAGCTGGGACATCTCCCCCGCATCGAGGATCCGGCGTCCATCCATGCGTACAACTTTGACATCTACTTTGACGACGCGGAGCATCGCGCGCGGGCAACGGAAGCCCTGGGCGACGCGTGCCTGGTCAACCCGCACGGGCCGCATCCCTCCGCGGACGTGACCGTGATCGGTGCGGACAAGGGCGATGCAGTGCGCGGCGTGGCGGCAGCGCTGGGCGTGGCGATCGAGGACACCTACGCGTTTGGCGACGGCATCAACGACCTGTCGATGATCGTGGCGGCGGGGCACGGGATTGCCATGGGCAACGCGGTCGACGAGCTCAAGGAGGCCGCGGAGTTTGTCACGGCCGACATCGACGAGGACGGCGTGGCGCTGGGGCTCGCGCACTTTGGTCTCGCATAGGTTGTGGATTTGTTTGCCGCGGGCAGGTAGCTGACCTATACTTGTGTCTCACATTCGGGGCGTGGCGCAGCTTGGTAGCGCATCTGCTTTGGGAGCAGAGGGTCGCTGGTTCGAATCCA
>CAMYZR010000332.1 GCA_947303905.1 uncultured Atopobiaceae bacterium | reverse complement strand
CGGGCGCCAACGCCGCCACATAGGGCTGCAGCAGCTTTGAGGCGGCCGTACCCATGCGCCCCTTGAGCAGCTCCGTCGTCGCTCGCGCGACCGCGGGGGAGGTGTCGCTCTCGGACTGCAGCATCGCCAGGATGCGCGCGGGCGTGAGTAGACGGTTGCCGCGCCATGCGCTATCGACCCACCAGGCCCTCGTGGCGCCGACGTGCGCGATGTCAGACAGGAGAAAGTCGGAGAGCTCGCGCGGGGGCCACCAGCTCATGTCGCCGAGCTGCGCGATGGGCCCCTCCAAGCCCTCTGCGGGCTCGGGCCAAGTGGCCGCCAGTTCGGCGAGCCGTGCGACCGTCGAGGCATAGGAGAAGAACGCCTGGCTAGATGCGCAGTCAAGCAGAGGCGTCGAGCAGGCGAGCTTCACGTGACAACCGCGCGCAGCCAGCTTTGGCACGAGCTCCCTGCGAGCACGCTGCACGTCGGGGACCGCAACCACGAGGTCGCCCCCCTGGCCCGCAAGCTCGCTCACACGGCGTGCGACGAGCTCGGCCTCCGCAACGGGGCCGGCGGGGAGCAGGATCTCGACGGGGCCTTGCGGGTCCACCGCAAGGCGCGCCTCGGTAAAGAGCGCCTCGAGCAGCCGAGAGAGACCCTCTGCTCGCTCAATCGGGACACGATCCTCGGCCGCGGCCACAGACTCGCAGGGCACCGCGTGCTCGAACCACGCAGCGAGGGCATTTGCCTGATCGGCTGCAGGGCCCGGGCAGATGGGTATGACCACGCTCACAGGCGCGAGGGAGCCCAAGGCCACGACAAGCTCGCGCTCGGCGCGCGGCATGGCCTCGAAACCCGCTATCACAAATGAGGGAACCGTCGCGGATGCGTCTGCCAGCAGGCGCGGAACCAGCGAGAACGCCGTTGCGGATCCGACGTAGCCGCGCTGGTCGAGGAGCCCGCCCAGCTTGCCCGCAAGCCCTATCAGGAGCGTCTCGGCCCTCGTCAACCCCGATGCGGCACAGACGTCCTCCCGCACGTGGCCGTCATCGTCCAGCGGCAACCACGGCAGGGCCTGGCCCGCCAGATTTGAGAGCACCTGCACCACGCCAGGAGACAGCTCGATGGGGCCCAGCTCCTCGGGCGTGGCCTCCATGATGGCCTCCCGCCCCAATACCATGAGCGCCGTGGCGTCTGCAAAGGAGCGCCCGTCTCCCCAGACCTCCCAGCGCTCCTTGACCCAGGCGGAGGGCGTAGTGGTGGTGACCGAGAGCGCCAGCCCCTGCTCCAAGGAGAGCTCGCGCTGGGCCTCGAGGGCCTGGGCAAAGCTCGGCACCAGCAGCACGGCTTGGCCGTTTCGCTCTATGCCTGCATGCAGCGCCTGCTTGACGCACGTGGCGACAAGGCGCTCTTGACTCGTTCTGACGATGGAAAGAGGCATGGTTCTCCCTCGCATGGCGTACTGGTAGGGATACCCATGGTAGCAAGTAGGACGGACAACAATCCGATGAGAATGTGACTGTATGCGTCGGACAGAAGCGTCAGCGCTCGCCTTCGTCCAGTCGATCGAGCACCAGGCGATACCCGCCCACCTCGCCGTTCAGGCATTTGGACACGCGGCTTACCGTGGTGGAAGAGGCGCCCGTCATACGCGACACCTCCACATACGACCTTCCGGCCCGCAGCATGACCGCCACCTCGAGGCGCTGTGCCAGCTCGGAGGTCTCGCGCTTGGTGCACAGGTCGGCAAGCAGCGCATGCGCCTCTTCCGGCGTCTCGAGCGCGCACAGGGCGACGCACAGGCGCTCGACCATCTGCTCGTGAGACACATCCCCATGCCGGTCTGCCATCTGGACCTCTTCCACTCGGAGCAATTGCGCAAAACACTTTAGCGCATTAAAGCGTTTGGTTCCACACTAGGCACACCCTTGCAACATCGCGCCTGGGATGTCAAATTTACCAAGCATTCACCCTGCCTTCATGCTCGCCCAAGCAGAAAAGGGTACAAAGGTAATGAGCGATTCAACCGATCGCCGTACAGAAAGGAACTGAACATGGAATTCTTGGGAACCTGGCTTGCGACCGCCATTGCCACGGCCGCCGCAATCGCACTCGTCCCTGGCATAAGCGCTGTTGGCGGCTCCTACATGGGACCCATCATGTGCGCCCTTGCCCTGGCCCTGGTCAACGCCATCGTCAAGCCCATCATCGAGGTGCTCTCGCTGCCCCTCACGATCGTCTCGCTGGGCTTGTTCCTGCTGGTCATCAACGCCTTCATGCTCGAGATTGCAGGCAGCCTCTCCGTCGACCTGTTTGGCTCTGGCATCGAGATCAGCTCGTTCGGCGCCGCCATCGCGGGCTCCATCGTCATCTCCATCGTGGCGATGATCGTCGGTCCGATCGTCGGCTCATAGCCGCGTCCGCGCATACGGATGAGACAAGAGAGGGTAGCCCCCAACGTCTTTATGACGTTGGGGGCTACCCCTTTTCCTCGCTCTAGCCCTCAGACCCCGTGCCTTCCGTCGACATGCGCACGCGGATCTCTCCGTGAGGGACGCGTATGCGCTTTGCCGCATCCTCCGCAATGCTGAGGGCCGTCTGCTTGAAGTTGCTCCACACCTGCTGCGCCGCGCGTGACGCCGCGTCGACCGAGTTGTTGACCGTACCCTCCACCAGCGCGGTGGCAAGCGCACGCGTGCGCTCGTCGGTCTCGCTGAGGGCACGGAGCACCTGCTGGAAGCCTTCCGGAGACTCCGTGATCTCGTC
>CAMYZR010000331.1 GCA_947303905.1 uncultured Atopobiaceae bacterium | reverse complement strand
CTTTCTATCGCGCCCCACCACCACGGTGGAACAGCCCTCTTGATGGATACCTACATAGTAATTGTTCGACTCCGCTAACGGTCCCGCAAATGGCAAAGCTTTTGTATGTTGTGCCGCTGCGAGGCCGCCCGCACGAGCATCAGCCTTCGGCCTTCGACACGCGCACGTCCCAGCCTGCGCCAAAGCCTATGCCATAGCGCTCGATGATGGACGACTGGTTCATGGTGAACGAGACGTTCATGAGCTCGTTGGTGTAGGCAAGAAGCTCGCCAGGCCCCACGTCACCAAAGGCGCGGCAGAGGGGCATCTCCTCGTCGAGCACGAGGGTCCCGTCGTGGCGCACCTCGATGCGCAGGCGGTCGCCGTAGGTCACGCCCAGCCCCTCGAGCAGGGCAAACGGGATGTTGGTCCAGGCGTTGCCAAAGTTGGGGTCGACGATGTCGACGATGCCCGTGGCCACTCCCCCGCTGACGGCAGGCACGGCGAGCGGCAGCATGACGATCTCGTCTACGGGATAGGACGGCCCGACCTGCTCCCACGAGATGATGCCGCTGGCGAGACGAGCGGCACAGTAGCCAAAGAGGTCGCGCCCATGGAAGACCGCGGTTCCGCGCGTGTCGGGGTTGCGGTTGATCGTCTCGTCGATCTCGCGCACCTCCGTGATGCCGATGTGGCGCGCCACGTGTGTGAGCGCCCCGTTGTCCGGCGTCACGATGACATGCCCGTCGGCGGTCTTGGCAACGCACGCACGCCTGGCCGTGCCCACGCCGGGGTCGACCACGCTCACGTAGATCGTGCCCTCTGGCCAGAACGGCATGCTCTGGTACAGCCGGTAGCTTGCGCTCCACACGTCGTAGCGCGGAATCTGATGGGTGCCGTCAAAGATCTCCAGCTCGCGGTCCACGCGCTTGACCACGCCGTACATGGAGCTGACCGCCCCCTCCGCATAGGTGAAGTCGGTCTGGAACACCAGGATGGGCTTGTCGAACCTGCTCATGCGACCTCCTGCCCGCAAGATTGATGACACAGGCTAGCATAGCCTGACATGGGACGGCCGGAAAGGAGAAGGCAAACCGGTCGGGCCTACGCCTCCATGCGCATGGCGATATAGAGCTCGCTCAGGCCGTCCAGCACAAGCGCCACGCCGCAGAAGATGGGAAGCGCGTGCACGGCGGCAGAGGGCACGAGCACCAGGAAGATGCCCGTGGCGATGGTGATGATGCCCACGCGCAGGGTGAACTTCTCCGCGTCCTCCTCGTCGGCGGTCTTGGTGCGAGAGCGCGCCACATCCCCGAGACCGGACAGCACGATGAGCACGCCCAGCACCGAGAAGAGCACCTTGGCGAACATGTCGGGGAACACCCCCACGACGGCGCCGACGAAGATGAGCACGCCCGAGGCGACGACGTCCTCGAAGGGAATGCGGTCGATGGCCTGTGCCCTCATGAGATGCCCCAGAAGCGTCACCGCACCAAAGGCAGCCGTGGCGCAACCGATGAGACGCACCACGAAGGCGGTCACCTCGCCGGCGTTGGAGAGAATCGCAGCGCCGAGAAAGACGAGCAGAGCACCCGTCATGGTGACGGTGAACCTCGTGTGTGCGGTGCGGTTACCCATGATGACTCCCTTGCGACAACACGTGCCTAGTCTCTTAATGATACAGGCTCAGGCATTAAAACCAGCCCACGCATCGGGGAGATGCGCCATGACGCTGGTGTGCAAACGTTTCAAACGTGCGGCTACTTTCTCCACAGGCGGTTTTTGTTGGTAGAGTTATTCACCAACGCGCATGAAGGGATGCCCATGAACCGTCAGCAGCAGCTTGCGGCGATTTTCGCCGACACGCAGGACATGATCGCCAACACGCCCCAGCTCAAGGAGGCCGCTCGCCGCTCGGCCGAAGCGTCGCACTACTATGAGGCCAACGACTGGCCCGAGCTGGGCGAGCCCACCGGAGAGGGTCTCGTGCGCGTGACCGGCCGCAGGAGCTTCGAGGCGGCACAGGCCATTGCTGTCGAGCGCCCGGACGCCCGCATCGCCGTGCACAACTTTGCCTCGTCAACCCATCCGGGCGGCGGCGTCATTGCGGGCAGCTCCGCCCAGGAGGAGAGCCTCTGCCGCTGCTCCACGCTCTACGGCGCCCTTGACCAGCGACGCTTCTGGAACGCCTACTACAGCCCCAACCGCGGTTCCGGTGACGTGCTGGCCACCGATGCCTGCATCTGGACGCCTGACGTTGTCATCTGCAAGAGCGACGAGTCCCTGCCCGTGCGCCTCGCGCCGGAGCAGTGGATCTCGGTTGACGTGGTGACCTGCGCGGCACCGGACCTGCGCCGCACCAGCGCGAACCTCGCGCACCTGCGCATGGGCCGCACGACCAAGGTGTCGCTGACGGAGCTCTTTGACCTGCATCGCCAGCGCGCCCGCCCCCTGCTGACCATCGCAGCCCGCGAGAAGGTCCAGTGCCTGGTGCTCGGCGCCTTTGGTTGCGGTGCCTTCTGCAACGACCCCTACCTCGTGGCAAGCGCCTGGCACCAGGAGCTCGAGCCCCTGCGCGGCTACTTCGACCTCATCGAGTTCGCGGTCTTCCACATGCCCTACGAGCGCGAGAACTATGACGCCTTCAGCGCGGAGTTCGCGGGTTGACGGTAAGCGCGGGGTGAGCGCCACTGGTCCGCTCCGAGAGACGGAACGGCGGCTCGTTCCGGCCGGATCGACGGACCAGTGGCGACTGGTCCGCTGCAGGAGACG
>CAMYZR010000330.1 GCA_947303905.1 uncultured Atopobiaceae bacterium | reverse complement strand
CTGGGGCGAGCCCACCTACGCCTGGGCCGGCGACAACTCCACCGTCACCGCGACCCGTGGCTGCAGGAACTGCGACGCGAAGGAGGCCGAGACCGTCGAGGCGACCCGCGACGTGACGGCCGAGCCCACCTGCGAGGTCGAGGGCGAGGCCACCTGGACCTCCGCCGACTTCGAGAACGAGGCGTTCGAGAAGCAGGCCAAGACCGAGGCGATCGACCCCCTGGGCCACGACTGGGGCGAGCCCACCTACACCTGGTCCGACGACCTCTCGACCTGCACGGCCGAGCGCGCCTGTAAGCGCGACGGGTCCCACAGGGAGACCGAGGCGGCAGCCGCCACCTCGACCGTTGCCGAGGACGGATCCACCGTCTACGCCGCCGAGTTCGAGAACGCGGCCTTCGAGAGGCAGACCCAGACCAAGGCTCCCTCCAGGACCTCCATCGCCACGGCCGACGTCACCGCCGAGAAGACCCCCATGGGCCTCTTCTCCGACCCCGCACGGCCCGAGCCCAAGGTCGTGCTCGTCGTGGACGGCGAGGAGCGCGAGCTCGTCCTGGACAAGGACTTCGAGGTCGTCGGGTACGAGGACAACCTGTACCCCGGCGAGGCCACCGTCACCGTGAGGGGCATCGGAGGCTACGTCGACGAGGCCAGCGGCACGTTCACCGTCGACGAGCCGTTCTGCGACGTCAAGAAGTCCACGTACCACTACGAGGACATCCTGTGGATGTACGGCCAGGGCATCACCAAGGGCTGGGGCGCGTACCCGAACTGCGAGTACAGGCCGATGAAGGACATCGCCCGCGCCGACATGGCGGCGTTCCTGTACCGCCTCGCCGGCAGCCCCGCCTTCGAGCCCGGCTCGAGCAGCTTCAAGGACGTCAAGGCGGGCTCCGCCCACTACAAGGAGATCATGTGGCTCGCCTCCGCGCGCATCTCCGCCGGCTTCCCCGACCGCACCTTCAGGCCCAACGCCAGCATCGTCCGCTGCGACATGGCCGCGTTCCTCTACCGCCTGGCGGGCAAGCCCGCGATTACGTCGGGCGCAAGCTTCTCCGACGTGACCGCCAAGACCGACCACGCCGACGAGATCATGTGGCTCGCCTCCACGGGAGTCTCCACCGGATATCCCGACGGCACCTTCGGTCCCTACAAGAGCGTCGCCCGCTGCGACATGGCCGCGTTCCTGCACCGCATGTACGACAAGGGCCTCGTCGCAGAGTGGTAGGCCGCCTGGCCGACGCCTGGCCAACCGCTAGCCTACGAGGGGCTGCCCATCCGGGCAGCCCCTTCCCTTACGCGAACAGGGGCACGCGGACACGTGGTCAGGGGTGGAACACGGGCAGGCCTCTTGTCCAAGGGAGCCTCACTTTGCCAGCGCCAAGGCGCTGAATCGCTTGCAATCGTGGGGATAGCTGCAGCAATCGTGAAAAGGGCGCATCGCCGCTGGGCAAAAGCAAAACCTTTGCTATCATTCATGAGCTGTGTGACCATGCGCGGGCGTGGTGGAATTGGCAGACACGCTGGATTTAGGTTCCAGTGGGGCAACCCGTGAAGGTTCGAACCCTTTCGCCCGCACCATCTTGCCTTTGGGCAAGCAACAGATCTGTAGGAGCAGCCTCGAGCTGCCAGGATGCACTACCAGGAGGAACGTTGAACATCTCTGTCACCGCCGAGAGGCCCGAGAACGACAAGGTTGTCGTTACCATCACCGTGCCGGCTGCCGAAGTCGACAACTACGTGAACCAGGCCTACAAGAACATCGCCCGTCGCTACCAGTTCCAGGGCTTCCGTCGCGGCCGCGCCCCTCGTCCCGTGATCGACGGCATCGTGGGTCGCGAGGCCATTCTCGCCGACGCCACCAATGACCTCCTCAACGACGCCCAGCCCATCATGCTTGACGAGCTGGACCTCGTGCCGGTCGAGCGTCCCGACTTTGATGAGGGTGCTGGCCTCGTCGTCGAGCACGAGGACTACGTGGCTACCGTCACCGTCACCGTGCCGCCCGCAGTCGAGCTTGACTCCTACGACGCCGTCGCCATCAACATGCCTCCCCAGGAGGCCACCGACGCCGAGATCGACCTGCAGATCGAGCAGCTGCTTGCCTACCAGGTCTCCTACGAGGACGTCGAGGACGAGGACCGCACCGCCGAGCTCGGTGACATCATCACCGTCGACATCGCCAACAAGGAGGGCGCCGAGGACCTCGCTGGCAAGAACCGCACCATGGCCCTGAGCGCCGACAGCCTGCCCGAGGAGCTCGTCGAGGGCATCGAGGGCATGAAGAAGGGCGAGGTCAAGGAGGTCACCTGGACCCGCACCCACAGGCACGGCGATCACGAGCATGTGCACAACTCCGACGTCGAGGTCACCCTCAACGCCATCAAGGTTGCCGTGAAGCCCGAGCTCGACGACGAGCTGGCCAAGAAGAGCTTCGGCTTTGACACCGTCGAGGAGCTCCGCGACGCCGTCAAGGAGGAGATCGAGGAGGACAAGCAGCGCAGCCTGCCCAACCTCAAGGAGGACCGCGTCGTCGAGGAGCTCGGCAAGCGCGTCGCCGAGGTCGAGCTGCCCGAGGCCTATGAGAACCAGGTCTTCCAGGAGCTCGCCAACGAGTTCCTCACCTCGCTGCAGCGTCAGGGCATGAGCCTCGACATGTACCTTGGTGCCCGCCAGATCGACACCAACGACTTCCGGGCCGACCTTCACGCCCAGGCTGCCGAGCGCGCCCGTCAGGGTCTCGCCCTCGACG
>CAMYZR010000329.1 GCA_947303905.1 uncultured Atopobiaceae bacterium | reverse complement strand
CGGGAGGCCGGGGCTGTGGCGCAAGTTCATGGCGGGTGACTCCTATCAGGGCGTTTGGCTCGACTGCCACCTATTCCATCATACCGACCACGTCGATGCGGCAGGTCCCTCTGCCGTGCGCACGCTTGTCGACCGCTCGCGCCGCTCACTCGCAAAGGCGGCCAAAAGCGGGCTTCCCGTTATGGTGGGCAAGTGGTCGGCGTCGCTGCCTTATGCCGATAGCATGATGACTCCCGAGGGCCAGATAGCCTTGGCCCGCGTGTACGTGTCCGAGCAGCTCTCCGCGTTTTCCGACTGCCCGGGCTGGTTCTTCCAGACATGGAAGACCTCTGGTCGCCTGGTGGGATGGGACGCCCGCGTGGCGCTCGCCACCTTCGAGCGCAGGATGCTCGACTGATGGCGGCGGGGGAGGGCCTGCTCTCGGTCGTGGGCACGCCCATCGGAAACCTCTCTGACGTGTCGCCGCGCGTGATCGAGACGCTGCGGACGTCTGATGTCGTCCTGTGCGAGGACACGCGCGTGACGGCGCGCCTTCTCGCCGCCTTCGACCTGCACGTGGCACTGCAGCGTGCCGACGAGAACGTCCTTGCCCGCAAGGTTGCGGCCGCGCTCGACCGCATTGCGGCAGGCGAGCACGTCTCGTTCGTCTCGGATGCTGGCATGCCGGGCGTGTCCGATCCGGGTCAGCGCCTGGTCGACGGCGCCCTCGACGCGGGCCTGCGCGTCGAGGTCATCCCTGGCCCCTCGGCGGTTACGTGCGCCCTGGTCGCCTCTGGCCTGCCCATGGAGCACTTCTTCTTCGAGGGATTCCTTCCGCGCAAGCATGGTGCCATCGTCGCACGCCTGCAGGAGCTGGCCGCGGTGCCCGGCGCGCTTGTCGTCTACGAGTCCCCGCATCGTGTGGCCGCCACGCTCAAGGCGGTAGCCGAGGTGTTCCCCCTGCGCCGCGTCGCGCTGGTGCGCGAGCTGACCAAGCTGCACGAGGAGGTCGTGCGCGATGTGGCTCCGCAGCTTGCCGAGCGCATTGCCGAGCGAGGCGAGCTCAAGGGCGAGTGCGTGATCGTGATCGAAGGCCCGGTCGCAGGGGAGACGGCGGCTACCACAGCCGACGCGCCGTCGCTCGACGAGGCGATAGCGCAGGGTCTGGCTGCGGGGGAGCCCAAGTCGCGCCTGGCCAAGCGCCTCTCCCGCGAGCTGGGCGTTCCGCGATCTGAGGTCTACGACCGCATTGTTGAGCTGACCTAGCGCTTCTCCCTGCAGATTGCACCTGTCATGTGTACAATAGACAGGTTGCAACCTTCGTCATCAGGAGGAGCCCATGGCAGACAAGCCCAGCTTCTACATCACCACCCCCATCTACTACGTCAACGCCGCCCCGCATCTGGGCACCGCGTACTGCACCATCCTGTGCGACGTGATGGCCCGCTACAAGCGCGCGACCGGCTATGACGTCAAGTTCCTGACCGGTCTCGACGAGCACGGCGAGAAGGTCCAGCAGGCCGCCGAGGCCCACGACATGACCCCGCAGGCATGGTGCGACAGCCTCGCGCCCGCCTTCCACGAGATCTGGAACACCCTCGAGATCAGCAACGACGACTTCATCCGCACCACCGAGCAGCGCCAGATCGATGCGGTACAGCATCTCTGGAACCTCATGAAGGAGTCCGGCTACATCTACAAGGGCAGCTACGACGGCTGGTACTGCGTGCCCGAGGAGACCTACTTCACCGAGACGCAGGTCGCCAAGGCCGACGAGGAGCGCCACACCGAGGGCCAGCACCTCTGCCCCGACTGCGGTCGCCCGCTGGAGCGCGTCCAGGAGGAGAGCTGGTTCTTCAAGCTCTCTGCCTTCCAGGACAAGCTGCTCGCCCTCTATGACGAGCATCCCGAGTTCGTCATGCCCGACTTCCGCATGCGCGAGGTGCGCACCTTCGTCGAGGGTGGCCTGCGTGACATCTCCGTCAGCCGCACGAGCTTCGACTGGGGCATCCCCGTGCCCTTCGATGACGGACACGTCACCTACGTCTGGTTCGACGCGCTGCTCAACTACGCGACGGCCGTGGGCTTTGGCAATCCTGACATGGCCGACGAGTACGCGCATCGCTGGCCCGCCCAGTTCCACGTGGTGGGCAAGGACATCATCCGCTTCCACTGCGTCATCTGGCCTGCCATGCTCATGGCCATCGGCGAGTCCCTGCCCGAGCACGTCTTTGCGCACGGCTTCCTCATGGTGCGCGACGACGAGAGCGGCAAGAACGTCAAGATGTCCAAGAGCCTGGGCAACGCCATCGCGCCGCAGGACGTCATCGACCTGCTCGGTGTCGAGGGCTATCGCTACTACTTCATGACCGACTGCGTGCCGGGCGAGGACGGCGGCATCTCCTTCGGCCGCATGGAGCAGGTCTACAACGCCGACCTGGCCAACAGCTGGGGCAACCTCGTCTCCCGCTCGCTCAACATGAGCGCCAAGTACTTCGACGGCAAGACGCCCGAGCTGCCCGAGGGCTGGGCCTCCTCCGAGAACCCCCTGCGCGCCATCGCCGAGGGCATCGCCGAGCGTTACTGCGCCCACATGGACCGCGTCGAGTACGTGCAGGCCAAGGACCAGATCATGGAGCTGGTGCACGCGGCCAACCATTACATCGAGGACTCGACCCCGTGGTCGGTGGCCACGGATCCCACGCGTGCCGACGAGCTCGCGACCATCATCGCCAACCTGCTCGACGGAATCCTGCGCACCACCCGCGGCATTTTCC
>CAMYZR010000328.1 GCA_947303905.1 uncultured Atopobiaceae bacterium | reverse complement strand
CTTTTCGTCCGTGCCTTGCGGTAGGGTAGGGTGGAAAACCCGAGAGACTTGGAGCTGCTATGCCCGCAACCAACCTTTGTGCACCAGATCTTCCGCGCGAGCTCTCGCTTGCGGCAAGCGAGCAGGTCGCAGAGATGCTCGCCAAGCGTGAGACGAGCCCCTTCGCCACGCCCGATGGCTCTGCCATCAGGCGCGCCCCGACCCACGACCTCTCGACGCCGCTGAGGCCGTCGTTCGTGCGCGACTCCGAGAAGATCATCCACATGCCCGCCTACAACCGCATGAGCGGCAAGACGCAGGTGTTCTCGTTCCGCGCCAACGACGATCTGTGCCGACGCGGCCTGCATGTGCAGTTGGTCGCCCGCGTGGCGCGCGACATCGGCCGTGCCCTCGGGCTCAACCTCGACCTGATCGAGGCCATCGCGCTGGGCCATGACATCGGCCACACGCCCTTCGGGCATGCGGGCGAGCGCTTCTTGAACGACATCTTCCGCGAGCACACGGGGCGCTGGTTCTTCCACAACGTGCAGAGCGTGCGCGTGCTCGACGTGCTCAACCAGCGCAACATCTCCCTGCAGACGCTCGATGGCGTCATCTGCCACAACGGCGAGTTCGAGCAGCAGCGGTTCGAGACGAGCGGCCTGTCGGAGGAGTTCGACCGGGTCGTAAAGGACTACTGGCAGCGGGGCGACGAGGCGATCTCGGCGCTGAGGCCGATGACACTGGAGGGCTGCGTGGTGCGCGTGTCTGACATCATCGCCTACGTGGGCAAGGACCGTCAGGACGCCATCCGTGCCGGCCTTTGCGACGAGACCACCTTCGACGACGGCCTTGGGGGCGGCTACAACACCTGGGCACTCGGCGCCTTTGTCACCGACGTCATCGAGCACAGCCTGGGCAAGGACCGCATCGAGATGAGCGAGGCCGGCTTTGTCGAGATGCGTCGCGCCAAGCGCGAGAACTACGAGAAGATCTACGGCGCGAGCGAGGTCAACGGCGAGTTCTCACCGCAGGTGCAGGATGTGTTCAGGGGCGTTTACGAGCAGGTGCTGGCCGACCTTACGGCGGGCCGCGAGGAGTCGCCTGTCTTCAGGCATCACGTGCGCGTGCAGAACCAGCAGCTTGGCGTCTATGGGGGAAGCTACGACTGGCAGGGCGACCTGTGCCTCACGGCCGCAGACTACGTCGCCTCGATGACCGACGACTACTTCGTGGCTTATGCGTGCTCGCTCTTCCCCGAGGCGGCAGACGTCTTCCCGCACTACACGCACTTCTAGCGGCAGGCGTCGACAAAGGCCTCGAAGAGCTGGGGCATGGTCCCCATCTGCTCGGGATGCCACTGCACGCCCATGAAGAAGGGCTTCTCGTCAAACTCGATGCCCTCGGGCGTGCCGTCGGGCGCCCAGGCGACGATGCGCGCCGCAGGCGCCGGCTCGGCAATCGCCTGATGGTGGATCGAGTTGACCTCGAAGTCGAGTCCGCCGAGGATCTGTGCGAGCCAGCTCGCGGCCTCGATATGCACGTTGTGCACCGGCACGTTCCAGGGCTTGGGCTGCATGTGGTCGATGGTGGAGTCGGGACGCGTCTCGGAGATGTCGCGCACGAGCGTGCCCCCAAACGAGACGTTCATCACCTGCATGCCACGGCAGATGCCGAGGCAGGGGAGGTTGGTGTCCCATGCGGCGCGGACGGCGGCCCACTCGAACACGTCTCGGTCAGCGCTCATGAAGGAGATGCGTGCCACGCAGCCCTTGGCATAGTTGTTGCCGCCGAAGCCCTCCTCGCTCACGTCCCCTCCGCCCGTGAGCAACAGCCCGTCGATGCGGTCGATGATGTCGTGCGCGATGGCCGCCGCCTCGAAGCCGTAGGGCAGCGCGACGGGGATGCCGCCTGCGTTCTGCACGGCCTTGGCGTAATGGGAGTTGATGTACGAGAGCTCAGGATCCTCCTCGCCCGGTCCACCAAGATCGGTCGATCGAGAGAAGAAGATTGCAGCACGCAATGAGGATAGCATCATCAAGTCGGGCATACGCGCTACAATGCCGCCTATGGAAACGCTTTTCTCAAACATCGAACGCTACCAGCGCAAGCTCAACGCACCGCTGGCCGCGCGCATGCGCCCGCAGACGCTCGACGGCTACGTGGGCCAGAGCCAGGCCGTGGGCGAGGGCTCGTGGCTGCGCCGCGCCATCGAGCACGACACGCTGAGCTCGGTCATCCTCTACGGGCCTGCGGGCACGGGCAAGACGACGCTCGCCCGCATCATCGCGAACACCACGCATGCGGAGTTCGTGGAGGTGTCGGCCGTGACGGGCACGGTCAAGGACCTGCGGCGCGAGACCGAGGCGGCCGAGAGCCGCCTGCTTTCCAGCGGCAGGCGCACCATCCTGTTCGTCGACGAGATCCATCGCTTCAACCGCTCGCAGCAGGACGCGCTCCTGCACGCGGTCGAGGACCGCATCGTCGTGCTCATCGGCGCCACGACGGAGAACCCGTACTTCGAGGTCAACTCGGCCCTGCTCTCGCGCTCGCGCGTGGTCGAGCTGCAGCCGCTTGACGACGCGGCCATCACCGAGCTCGTGCGGCGTGCCGTTGCGGACGAGTACGGGCTGGCGGGCGCCTTCGAGCTGACCGACGATGCCCTGGGCGAGATCGTCACCCTTGCCGGTGGCGATGCGCGTGCGGCGCTCACCTCCCTCGAGCTGGCAAGCCAGATGGCTGCGCCTGCAGAGGGCGACGCGGCGCCCGAGGGACCCGTCGCCAT
>CAMYZR010000327.1 GCA_947303905.1 uncultured Atopobiaceae bacterium | reverse complement strand
ACTCCAACTATGTTCGTCACCCGGTGCAGATGATGGTCTCCAAGAGCCGCGAGCTGCCCAAGCCGGAGGACGCGGGCGACGACTACACCCCCGAGTACGAAACCTACCAGGAGCTCGAGACGCTCAACTCCATGACGCCCATCTGGAAGAAGCGCAGCTCAGATGTGGAGCAGTCCGACTACGACGAGTTCTACACCTCCACGTTCCACGACTGGGAGAAGCCTGCGCGCACCATCAGCTTCCACGCCGAGGGTGCCTTGAGCTACGACGCGCTGCTGTTCGTTCCGTCCCGCGCGCCGTTTGACCTCTACAGCAAGGATTACGAGAAGGGCCTCGCGCTGTACTCCTCCAACGTGCTGATCCAGGAGAAGTGCGCCGACCTGCTGCCTGACCACTACAACTTCGTGCGCGGCGTGGTTGACAGCCCCGACGTCACGCTCAACATCAGCCGCGAGACGCTGCAGCACAACTCGCAGCTCCGCGCCATCGAGCGCCGCGTCGAGCGCAAGGTGCACGACGAGCTGACCGCCATGATGCGCGACGACCGCGAGGCCTACGAGAAGTTCTTCGAGAACTTTGGCCGCGGCCTGAAGTTTGGCATCTACAACAGCTACGGCGCTTCCGCCTCCGACCTTGCCGACCTGCTGCTCTTCTGGTCCGCACGTGAGGACAAGATGGTGAGCTTTGCTGAGTACGTCGCGGCGATGCCCGAGAGCCAAGACAAGATCTACTACGCGGCTGGTGACTCGCGCGAGCGCCTGGAGAAGACCCCGGTGGTCAAGAGCGCTGTCGATCACGGCTTTGACGTGCTGCTTTGCACGCAGGACGTGGACGAGTTCATGTTCCAGGCCATGCGTACCTACCACGCAGCGGCCGTCGCCGGCGACTCGGAGCACAAGGGCACCGACGAGCGCGACCTCGAGCTGACCAACGTCTCCACCGCCGACCTCGACTTTGCCACCGAGGAGGAGAAGGCAGAGGCCGAGAAGGCAAGCGAGGAGCACGCGAGCCTCTTTGATGCCATGAAGGACGCCCTGGGCGAGAAGGTTGTGGCGGTGCGCGCGTCCGCACGCGCCGGCGAGGCTCCCGCGTGCATCGCGACGGAAGGTCCCATCTCCCTTGAGATGGAGCGCATCATCTCCGAGGGCCCCGATGCCGGCATGGTTCCCGGCGCGCGCCGCGTGCTCGAGCTGAACGCCAGCCACCCCGTCTTCGCCAAGCTCGTTGCCGCCCAGGATGCTGGCGACGAGGCAAAGCTCTCCCTGTACGCAAGCCTGCTGTACGATCAGGCGCTGCTCGTCGAGGGCCTACCCGTGGACGACCCGGTGGAGTTCGCCAAGAACGTCTGCGAACTGATGTAAGCAACGAGAAAGGGACGGTTAGGGGTCAGAATATGGACCGCCCAAGCTTCCCAGCCTGCATTGTGAAGCTGGGCACCCTTCCAAAAGGTTGACGAAGCTGCCCGAGGCCGGGTGCTTGCTGTCGGGCGACTCGCGAAGCGGCACGCCGAAGGCGTGCGGAGCCCGACAGCAAGCACCCGGCCTCGGGCAGCGCCTTTTTCGTTTGTCTTTTGAGAAGAGTGTTAGAGCGTAACTTTGCAGGGTAAGAAGTTGGTATACTTGCAAGGCTGTAGCGTTATGGCGCATGCCTGCGCAACCAGAAACAAAGGAAGGAAACACCATGAACCTCGGTCCTATGGAACTCATCGTCATTCTCGTCGTCGCACTGCTCATCTTTGGGCCCAAGAACCTCCCGAAGCTCGGCAAGAGCCTTGGCCAGACGGTCAAGAACGTCCGTGAGGGCATGGAGGGCGATATGGACGAGGAGACCAAGAAGGTTGAGGCCCCCAAGGCGACTGAGGTCGTGGCCGATGCCGACGAAGACATTGAGGGCGACGTGGTGTTCTGCTCCAAGTGCGGCGCCAAGAACTCCGCCGATGCGGCGTTCTGCTCCAAGTGCGGCGCCAAGCTGTCTGAGTAGCAAGTATTCTCGCGGGCGCCGTTGCGTCCGTTGCACGTGATCACTAAGTAGAGGGGCTGCACCACATGGCTGCAAAAGAAATTGTCCTGACACCTGAAGGCCGCGAGGAACTCCTCAGGGAGCTCGAGTGGCGCGAGGGTGCGCACAACGACGAGATCGTCGAGAGCCTGAAAGAGGCTCGTGGCTTTGGCGACCTGTCCGAGAACGCGGAGTTTGACGCCGCGAAGGAGGAGCAGGCCAGGAACGCCTCGCGTGTCAACGAGATTCGCCAGATCCTGGCCACCGCACGCATCGTTGAGGCTGGTGACGCCGCAGCGCTGGCCGTCTCCATCGGTACCTCCGTCGAGCTTGAGGACAAGAAGGGCAAGAAGACCTCCTTCACTATCGTCGGCACCACCGAGACCAACTCCCTCAAGCGTCGCATCTCCAACGAGAGCCCCGCAGGCGCGGCCATGATCGGCCACGTGGTGGGCGACAAGGTGTCCTTCACCACCCCCACGGGCAAGGTGCGCGAGTACACCATCACTAGCATCACGCGCTAACGCAGAAACACCGCCTCCTTGGGGACAGGCCCCAAGGAGGAACAGATTGCCACTCATTCCCCATTGGGGCCTGTCCCCAATGGGGAATTTCATGTTAAGGAGCAAAGGCCATGGCCGAGCAGACCCCAGCAACCGACGAGCGCGCCGTCCGCCGTGCGCGCAGGCAGGCACTCATTGACGCGGGAATCAACCCGTATCCCATCAAGTCCGTGGTCACGGCCCACGCAGCAGAGCTCGAGGAGCGCTATGGCGCCCTTGAGGCGGGCGAGGACAC
>CAMYZR010000326.1 GCA_947303905.1 uncultured Atopobiaceae bacterium | reverse complement strand
GGCACCATCCGCTCCGCTCACGAACTGGATGCGGCTGTCGCTGGTCGGGTCGTCGATGCCCAGAAGGGGACCGAGCACGCGCGCCTGCAGAAGCGAGGCATCAAGCAGCGCGGTTGGATCGCTCGAGTCCTTCGGCAGGTCAACAAAGACCAGGTCACGCCAGGCACCAAAGGCGTACATTCCCACGTGTCCATGCTCGACGGGCACGACGGGCTCGGCGGTACGCTCCCCCACCGTCAGATGAGCTGCCTTGAGCTTGTCAATGAGGTCCTGCTCAGAGAGGCCGTTTGCATCAGAGACAACACGGTTGTAGGCCAGGACCTGCATCTCGCTCGCAGGATACAGAATGGCCAGGAACGCATCCCGGGCGCCAGCGTCGCCAGCGGCGCGCGCCTCCTCACACATGCGCACGGCAGCTGCCGCGCGATGGTGACCATCGGCGATGTAACCAAACGGAACCTGCTTGAAGGTCTCGCAGATGGACTCGACCGCCACCTCACGTGCGATGCGCCACACCGTGTGGCGGACGCCATCCTCGGCCACGAAGTCATACAGGGGCTCCCCGGTGCAGACGAGACCTACCAGGACGCTGATGGCAGGGAAATCTGGATAGGCGACCAGGACAGGACCTGTCTGAGCCGTCACCGTCGAGATGTGCGCAACGCGGTCGCGCACCTTCTCCTCGCGCACCTGCTCATGGCGACGAACCGTGCCCTCAAGGTAGTCGTCTACCGAGACGGCCGCGACAATGCCTGTCTGGGAATGGCCATTCGCCTCGAGACGGTACACGTACAGGCACTCACGCTCCTCGCGGACCAGCGTCCCATCCTTCACGCGGTCGTTCAGCAGCTTGACGGCATGCTGATAGACCTCTGGTGCGTAGGGGTCATACTCAGGATCGAAAGCCGTCTCGGGACGATCGATGGCAAAGAACGAATCTGGGTGATCTTTGACATAAGCGCGCGCCTGGGCGTCATCCATGACGTCATAAGGCGGCGCAGAGAAGCGCCCCGCGCGCTCAGGCACGGGGCGGAAGCAGCTGATGGGCTCGACGCGCATGCGTGAATCCTCTCGTCGTGGCTTCTTTTGGTGACTCCGGTTACTTGCGCAGCGCGCGGACGCGGATGACACCCTCGATAGCGGACAGACGCTTAACGGCATCGTCACTGAAGTCGCCACTGATGTCAATGAGCGAGTAAGCCACGGTGCCGCGGCTCTTGTCAGACATGTTGTCGATGTTGACGCCCTCGTTGGAGATCAGGCCGGTGATCTGGCCAATCATCGTGGGGACGTTCTTATGGAAGATGCAGAGGCGCAGATCCGTGCACAGCGGGCCGAAGTCTACCGGCTCGAAGTTCACGGAGTTCTCGATGTTGCCGTCGAGCAGATAGCTGCGGAGCTGGTGGGCGGCCATGATGGCGCAGTTGTCCTCGGCTTCCTTGGTGGAGGCGCCAAGGTGCGGGGTCACCACGGCATGCTTCATCTGGGTGGTCACGGAGTTGGCGAAGTCCGATGTAGTCGCAGTTTGCCCAGATGTCATTGATGTTGGAGACGTGACGAACGTGGCGGTCGAGGCTCCAGGCGTACTTGATGGAGAGGTACGGGTCATAGCCATACACATGCATGCCAAGGCTACGGCCGGCATTTGCGACCATCGCGCCGATGGCGCCAAGGCCAATGACACCGAGGTTCTTGCCAGCAAGCTCGCTGCCGGCGAAGTCCTTCTTGGCCTTCTCGGCCTGCTTGCCCACATTGGGATCGTCGGAGTTCTCCTCGACCCACTCGATGCCGCCCACGATGTCACGGGCAGCGAGCAGAAGGCCGGAAATGACCATCTCCTTGACGGCGTTGGCGTTGGCACCGGGGGTGTTAAAGACGACGATGCCGTGCTCTGCGCAGCGCTCGATGGGGATGTTGTTGACGCCAGCGCCAGCGCGGGCGATGGCCAGAAGGTCACGCGGAAGGTCAACCTCGTGGAGGCTCGCCGAACGCACCATGATGGCATGCGTGCCCTTGAGCTCGTCGGACAGGACGAAGCCCTCGCCCAGCTCGTCAGTGCCCACCTTGGCGATGTTGTTCAGACAGTGTACCTGGTACATGGAATATCTCCTTATACAGCGCCCCGCCACCATGGGGACGAGGCGGCGCTTCGTGCTAGTGCTTGGCCTCGAAGTCCTTCATGAAGGCGACGAGGGTCTCGACGCCCTCGATGGGCATCGCGTTGTAGATGCTGGCGCGCATGCCGCCCACCAGGCGGTGGCCCTTCAGGTTCTCGAGGCCTGCGGCCTGGGACTCCTTGACAAACTGAGCGTCGAGCTCGGGGTCGCCAGTCACGAACGGCACGTTCATGAGCGAGCGGTCCTCGGCACGAACGGTGCCCTTGAAGAGGTCGGACTCGTCCAGGAAGTCATACAGGACCTTGGCCTTGGCCTGGTTGAGCTTGGCCATCTCGGCGAGGCCGCCCTTGTTCAGCAGCCACTTGAAGACCTTGCCGCAGACGTAGATGGCCCAGCAGTTCGGGGTGTTGTACATGCTGCCGGCTTCGGCCTGCGTGCGCCAGTTGAGCATGGTCGGGCAGCCGTCGACGGCGCCCTCGCGGATGAGGTCCTCGCGGATGACCGAGATGACGAGGCCGGCGGGGCCGACGTTCTTCTGCACGCCGCCGTAGATGACGCCATACTTCTCGACGTCATGCGGCTGGGACAGGAACATGGAGCTCACATCGGAAACGAGGATCTTGCCCTTGGTGTTGGGCAGCTCGTGGTACACGGTGCCGTAGATGGTGTTGTTCTCGCAG
>CAMYZR010000325.1 GCA_947303905.1 uncultured Atopobiaceae bacterium | reverse complement strand
CGCGCGTGTCGCTGATCATCGCCTTCGTCACCATCATCATCGACATGATCATCGGCATGAGCTACGGCCTCATCTCCGGCTACTTCGGCGGAGCGGTCGATGCGGTCATGCAGCGCATCGTGGAGGTCGCCAACTCCGTGCCGCGCCTGGTCATCGTGTCGGTGCTGGCAATATTCATGCCCAAAGGCATGGGCCTGGTCATCGTGGCGCTGCTGCTCACCGAGTGGATCGGCATGTCCAAGATCGCCCGCGCCGAGATGCTGCGCATCAAGGAGCAGGAGTACGTGCTGGCAAGCCGCACCCTGGGCGCGCACAGCATGCACATCATCTTCAAGCAGATCCTGCCCAACACCATCGGACCGATCATCACGCAGGTTATGTTCTCGATCCCGACGGCCATCTTCACCGAGGCGTTCCTGAGCTTCGTCGGCGTCGGCATCATGCTGCCGCAGTGCTCCATCGGCTCGCTGATCGAGAACGGCTTCAACAACATCACGACCCTGCCGTATCAGATCCTTCCGCCCATCATCGTGCTGGCGCTGCAGATGCTGGGCTTCAACTTCATCGGCGACGGCTTCCGCGAGGCTCTCGCCCCCAAGCTGGAAGACATGTAAGGAGGTGCGACGATGGAAATGCATGAGAACACGATCCTCAAGTTTGAAGACCTCGACATATCCTTCCGCACCAATGCCGGCGTGGTCCACGCCATCCGTGGCGTCAACATCGAGCTCAGGCGCGGTGAGACGGTGGCCATCGTCGGCGAGTCCGGCTCGGGAAAGTCGGTGACCGTCAAGGCCGCCGTGGGCCTGCTCGATGGCAACGCGACCGTCAACAGCGGCAAAATCCTCTACCGCTACAAGAACGACAACGGTACCGAGAAGATCGTCGACCTTCTCGCCATGAGCAAGCGCGAGCTGCGCGCCACCATCAACGGCAGCCGCATCGCCATGGTCTTCCAGGACCCGATGACCTCGCTCGATCCGACGATGACCATCGGCAAGCAGATCATGGAGGGCATCCTGCTGCACAAGCGCGGAGACAAGGAGTTTGCCCGCGCCCGCGCCCTGGAGCTGCTCGAGATGGTCGGCATCACCGACGCCGAGAAGCGCATGAAGAACTACCCGCACCAGCTGTCCGGCGGCATGCGTCAGCGCGTGGTCATCGCCATCGCGCTCGCCTGCGACCCCGACATCCTGATCTGCGACGAGCCCACCACGGCCCTCGACGTGACCATCCAGGCACGCATCCTCGAGCTGATCAAGGACGTGCAGGACCGTCTGGGCCTCTCGGTCATCTACATCACCCACGACCTGGGCGTGGTGGCCAAGGTCGCCGACTACGTCAACGTCATGTACGCGGGCAAGATCATCGAGGTCGGCACGGTCAACGAGGTCTTCTACGAGCCCAAGCACCCCTATACCTGGGGTCTTCTGGCTGCTATGCCCGACCTCGAGACCGACGACGACCGCCTTGCCTCCATCCCCGGCAGCCCTCCCAACCTGCTGCACGAGCCCGTGGGCGACGCCTTTGCCGCCCGCAACGCCTTCGCGCTCAGGATCGACGAGAAGGTCGAGCCGCCCCTGTTCAAGGTGAGCGACACGCACTACGCCGCCACGTGGCTGCTGCATCCCGACGCGCCCAAGGTCGAGATGCCCAAGGAGCTGCAGACGCGCATCGAGCGTGCACGGAAGGAGGCTGAGAAGTACCAATGAGCGAACCACTGCTTAAGGTCAGAGACCTCAACCAACACTTTCACGTCTCCCGCAACTTCACGGTGAAGGCCGTCAACGGCGTTTCCTTCGACATCTATCCGGGGGAGACCTACGGCCTGGTCGGCGAGTCCGGCTCGGGCAAGACGACCATCGGCCGCTCCATCATCCGCCTGTACAATCCCACCTCCGGAAGCATCGTCTTCGAGGGCAGGGAGATTGCCGGCAAGCTGGATCGCCCCACCGAGAAGATGCTGCGCGAGGACATGCAGATGATCTTCCAGGACCCGATGAGCTCGTTGAACCCCCGCAAGAAGGTCGGCGACATCATCGGCGAGGGCCTCGACATCCATCACCGCTTCTCCTCCGTCAAGGAGCGCGACGACGCGATTGCCGAGATGCTCGACAAGGTTGGCCTCTCGCAGAGCCATGCCGAGCGCTACCCGCACCAGTTCTCGGGCGGTCAGCGCCAGCGCGTGGGCATCGCGCGCGCCCTCATCATGAACCCCAAGCTGATCATCGCCGACGAGTGCATCTCCGCACTTGACGTATCGATCCAGGCGCAGGTGGTCAACCTGATGAAGGACATCCAGGACAGCACCGGCTGCGCGTACCTGTTCATCGCGCACGACCTGTCGATGGTCAAGTACATCTCCGACCGCATCGGCGTGCTGCACCTGGGCTACATGGTGGAGACGGGCACCACGGAGGAGATCTTCGCCAATCCGGTGCATCCCTACACCAAGAGCCTGCTTTCGGCCGTGCCGCTGCCCAATCCCGAGGTGGAGAAGCGCCGCACGTCCATCGCCTACAACAGGAGCAAGGAGGGCGTGGACTACGCTGCGGGCGTCGAGCACCAGCTCGAGGGTACGCACAAGGTGCTGGCCACCGACGAGGAGCTGGCACGCTGGACGAGCTAGGTCCCAACGAGGTGACACACTCTCACCCTGGGAGTTGGTGACACCCGGTGGAAGTGAAGGACTCTTCATTTCTGCCAAAAAAGTCGTTGCGCAAACGTGCGGGGCGTGGTATTGTATTCCTCGCGCTAAGACGCACGTCGGAGTGGCGGAATTGGCAGACGCGCTAGCTTGAG
>CAMYZR010000324.1 GCA_947303905.1 uncultured Atopobiaceae bacterium | reverse complement strand
GGGAAGTGTGGCATCGTGCCACTTTGTTAACCGAGGAGGAATTTACCCATGGATGATGGCAAGAAGTTTGTACCAAGCATTTGGCGTGCTGTGGCGATAGCCGCCCTCTGCGCCTGCCTGGTACTTGGCGCACTGTTCCTCTCCAAGCCCGCCGCGACGAGCGCTCCCACCGACGAGACTGCCGCCCAGGCCACTGACGAGACCAAGACCGAGGGCGCTGGCCTCTCGCTCGTCGAGGATGAAGAGGATCCCCTGAGCCTTTGGAGCGACGATGCCCCGCTCAAGAAGGAGCTCGTAGCCTACGTCGAGGCCGTGACCGACGAGTCTTCCCCCGACTTTATCCCCGCAGAGGACCGCGTCGCCACCTTTGACGTTGACGGCACCCTCATCAACGAGACCGACCCCAACTACTTCGACTACACGCTGCTCGTGCACCGCGTGCTCGAGGACCCCAACTACAAGGCCTCCAAGTTTGAGAAGCGCGTCGCGCGCAAGATCGTCGACCAGAACGAGAACGGCACCAAGTACGAGGAGCTTCCCGTCGAGCATGGCCAGGCCGTGGCCAGCGCCTTCGAGGGCCTGACCATTGACGAGTTCTACGACTACGTGCACGAGTTCGCCAAGTCCGACATGCCCAGCTACGAGGGCATGAAGCGTGGGGAGGCCTTCTACCAGCCCATGGTGCAGGTGGTCCAGTACCTGCAGGCCAACGACTTTGACGTCTACATGGTGTCCGGCACCGACCGCCTCATCATGCGTGGCCTCTTCAGCTCCGAGCTCTGCCCCCTCGACATCCCGCTGGACCACATCCTGGGCTCTGACGAGTCCCTGGTGGGTTCGAATCAGGAGAATGCCGATGGCCTCGACTACACCTTCAGCCAGGACGAGGAGCTCGTACTGGGCGGAGAGTTCCTCATGAAGACCCTCAAGGAGAACAAGTGCTACATCATCCAGCGCGAGGTGGCCAAGCAGCCGGTGCTCTCCTTCGGCAACAGCTCGGGCGACTTTGCCATGGACAACTATGCACTCTCCAACCCCGACCATCGCTCCGCTGCCTTCCAGCTGTGCTGCGACGATGTGGATCGTGAGAACGGCAAGCCCGAGAAGGCCGAGGAGATGCGCGCCCAGTGTGAGGAGTTTGGGTATGTGCCTGTCTCCATGAAGGACGACTGGACCACTATCTACGGTGAGGGCGTCACCTATCTGGGCGCCGAGGAGGAGCTCGCCGAGGCCGCATAAGCTGCGTGCCAAGCTCGTCACCTGCACCAAGTGGCATCTAGCTACGAGGTCATTCGCACTGCCAGCGGGCGGTCGCACCAAGGTGCGGCCGCCCGCCTTTTTTCTCTCCTGGTTGTTACGCCACCTGAGTCTTGCCCCGCGACATCGCCTGTTACTCTGGCTTCGGATACTTGTCCTTGTCATAGAGCGGAGGCCAGGTCGGCATTCCATAGGGCTTCACATGGCAGAACATGGCGTTGCCCAACGGTGCACGCCTCGTTGCCTGCTTGATGCCATCGACTGCAGTCCACGGATTGTCATCCGAGCACTCGAACACGTATGTGTTGAAGCCCTCCTTGCCCAAGTATTCGTACTTTGGCTCCTCGATCTCCGACACGTACTGCAGCACATACTCGCTGAACACCGGATTGACCGGCTGAATGACTACCTTCATTCCCTCGCCCCCTCCAAGATCCACTCTTCCAACAGTATGCGTGAAGCACGGGCTTAGTAGAGCGAGGTTGTGAGCTCTTGCTGTCAGTGGGGTGCTGGAAGCGATTCTTCGACATGCGAAGTGTGCATATGCAAACTCTTTGCTCGAGAGTGCCCCCTCACCTATTGTTTTTGGGCAGTCGCGTAGCCACAACCAAACACACCAATGCGATGACGTATGCTGTATCTACCTGTGTGGAATCGTTCCCTCATCCGAAAGGAGCCCCCTATGCCTTCCGTTACCGCACTTGGAGAGGTCCTCATCGACTTCACCGACGCCGGCCTTTCCGCCGCTGGCCAGAAGCTCTTCGAGCGCAACCCCGGTGGCGCCCCCGCCAACGTCCTCGTCGCCCTCAAGAAGCTCGGCCATGACGTCGCCTTCATCGGCAAGGTCGGCAAGGACATGCACGGTGACTTCCTGCGCGAGACCCTCGAGAGCAACGGCATCGACTGCACCGGCCTCATCTCCGACCCCGACTTCTTCACCACGCTCGCCTTCGTCGCCCTCGACGAGAACGGCGACCGTTCCTTCTCCTTCGCCCGCAAGCCCGGTGCCGACACCCAGCTCAAGGCCAGCGACCTTCCCCTCGACATCATCAAGGACAGCAAGGTCTTCCATGTGGGCTCCCTCTCCCTCACCGACGAGCCCGCTCGCTCTGCCACCATCGCCGCCCTCGAGGCTGCCAAGCAGGCCGGCTGCGTCATGAGCTACGACCCCAACTACCGCGACTCCCTCTGGACCTCCGCCGAGGCCGCGTCCGAGCAGATGCGCTCGCTCATCAAGTACATGGATCTCATCAAGATCTCCGCCGAGGAGTGCCCGCTCATGACCGACGAGACCAAGCCCGAGGCTGCGGCGAACAAGCTGCTCGAGCAGGGCGCCAGCATCGTCGTGGTCACCCTCGACGCCGACGGCGCCTTCGTGGCCACCAAGGACGGCTCGCGCATGGTGCCGAGCTTCCGCGTCGAGGCCGTTGACACCACCGGTGCCGGCGACTCCTTCTGGGGCGGCTTCCTCACCGCCTTCGTCGAGAGTGGCCTCACCCCCAAGGAGGTCAGCATCTCCCGCGCCGCTCAGTTCGTGCGCTTCGGCA
>CAMYZR010000323.1 GCA_947303905.1 uncultured Atopobiaceae bacterium | reverse complement strand
AATCCGGGCAAATCAAAGTTTGCATTCAGAGAGCCTATCACCAATGGTCCCTCAATGCTCAAGCCGAACGAAAAGGTCAAAAAAGAAACGAGGTGAGACCGCCCGCAGTCTCACCTCACGTATCCGGTTATACGCTACTCGACCTTGAACAGCGTGAAGATCTCCTGGTCGAAGTCCTTCCCGATGATTTCGCGCGGATTCAGGAATGCCAGCTCCATGAGGAAGGCGAATCCGACGAACTCGGCACCCGCCCGCTCGATGATCTTCGCGCAGGCAACGGCCGTGCCACCAGTGGCTACGAGGTCGTCGACGATGAGCACGCGATCGCCGGGTGCGATGGCATCCTTGTGAATCTGGAGCTCGTCAGTGCCGTACTCGAGTGCATAGGACTCGCTGTAGACTTCACGGGGAAGCTTGCCCGGCTTGCGGGCCAGCACAAATCCGCAGCCCAGACGATAGGCAACGGGAGCGCCGACAAAGAAGCCGCGCGCCTCGGCGCCGACGACCTTGGTGATGCCCTTGCCCATGAAGTGCTCGGCGATCTCGTCGATTGCGGCGGCGAAGCCCTTCGGGTCGCCAATCAGCGGAGTGACGTCCTTGAAGATGACACCAGGCTCGGGATAGTCGGGAATGTCGACGACGAGGCTCTCGTAATCGTAATTTGCCATGACTGGTCCTTTCTTTAGCTTGAGGTCGGGCGCTCAGCTGAGCTCGAGGTGCCCATCTCTTTGAACGTGGTATTGATCTGACGCCTGATGAGGGCGTCTCGTACCTGATTGGTAAGTGCGAGCATCTGGTCGCACGCGTGTGCAAAACGCTCGCGACGCTCGTCGGTCAGCTCTGCCTCGACGCCGCCACCCTTTCGCGCATACACGACAAGCGCCTGCTCGAACATGGCGCTCTCGCGGTTTGCGGCCGTGACGTACTGACGCAGGTTGCGCGGGTTGATGCCGTAGCACGAGAGCTCGTGACAGATGCGGATGAGCGGGAGGTCGTGACCGTCGATGAGGTCACGGCCCTGCGGAGAGCGCTTGAGCGGAATGATTCCCACATCCGCCAACTGCCGGACGAAGCTCACGGGCGCGCCGGCCACCTCGGGCATGCGATCGATGGGATGGAGCCTGTTTGCCGTCTCATCGTCATCGGGAGTGGTGAGGCCAACGGGCAGCGTTGCCGAACCTGCCGATGTGGAAGACCTCTCCCCCTTCTCGAGCTCCTCCTTGATCACCTGGAGCGGGAGAAAGCGCGTCTTCTGCAGGTGAAGGATGGTCTCGAGACGGTTGACGTCATGCTGCGAGTAGAGGCGATACCCACCAGGCGTGCGCGCAGGCGTAAGGAGTCCCTCCTCCTCAAGGTAGCGAACCTTGGAGACAGAGAGGTCCGGATAGCGCTGCTGCAGCCGTTTGACGACTTTGCCTATGGTGAGGTATCCGGCGTCGGGCATGGCGCTTAGGCTCCGGTCTCGATCCTCATGGGACGACGGTTGGAGTGGAACACCATGCGGAAGGTGCCGATCTGGATGGTGGAGCCATCCTTGAGCATGGCCTTGTTGACGATTGCGCCGTCAACCCAGGTGCCGTTGAGCGAGCCGAGGTCCTCGATCGTGGCGAAGCCGGATGACATGCCCGACAGGTCGATGCGCGCGTGATGGCGGGATACGGTCATGTCGTTGAGGAAAACGCTGTTGGAAGGCTCTCGGCCAAGCGTGATGATGTTGGTGCTGAGCTCGAAGACCGAGCCGGTATGAGGTCCCTTGACGATGGCGAGGGTGGGGTGCACGGGGCGACGGCCACCCATGAGGTCAGGGACGGTGGAGTCGGCCGAAGGCATACGGAAAATCTCGGTCGAACCCATGGCATTATTGCTGGGCTGCATGTACGCTCCCTCCATATATCTAGACTCTCCTATGATAGCGCTAACGGCAGGCTATGCAGTCCATCTCGATGAGCGCCCACATGGGAATGTCAGAGACTGCCACCACCGTGCGCGCAGGTGCGGGCATAAAAAAGTACTCTGCGTAGACCTCGTTCATCTCCGACATGAGCGAGATATCCTTAAGATACACATTGGTCTGTGCCACATCGTCAAGCGTGCAGCCTGCGGCCTCGAGCAGGACGCGGCAGTTCTTGATCACGAGCTCGGTCTGCTCGCGGATGCCGCCCTCCACGACATGGTGCGGGTGATGACGGTCGATGGGCAGCTGTCCCGAGGCAAAGACGAGACGTCCGGCGGTTGTCCCCTGAGAATAGGGACCGATGGCCTCGGGAGCCTCGGGTGCATTGATGGCGTACTTCATGGGACGCTCCTCTGTGGGTCAATCCGTACCGAAGAGACAAGACACAACGTACCTAGCTTAACGGATGGCTATAAAAAGCCAGCTCGGAAAGTCGGGCGTCGGCGCGTTACGCTCCAAGAGCACGTGCGCCCACATAACCTCCATGTGCCCGTGCGATGCCCCACCTCTCGAGCTGGGGCGCAGGCACCTCGAGACGGTCCCCCGCAAGCAGCTGCGACATCCACGGAAGCTGCGACTGCACCTGACGAAGCAGCGCGTGATGGCCGACGGGAACCACCTGCGTGAAGGAGAGCAGGCTGCGCCAGAGCACGCGAGCTGCGGCTGGCGGGACCATGAGCAGGAAGCAGGGATGGCCCATGTGCGCGACGTTGGCCACGAGGCATGCGATGCGGTCGAGATTGACGCTTCTCACCTGGCCAGGCTCCGGAAGAGCGGAAGGGTGGGCAACGTAGTCTGCGAGAACCGCGGGTGCGTCAGGGCCCCAGAGCAGCAAGGGTGCGAGCGCATCGCTCACA
>CAMYZR010000322.1 GCA_947303905.1 uncultured Atopobiaceae bacterium | reverse complement strand
CGCTGGGCCGATAGCCACGAGCTCACGGGCTGGGTCATGAACCTCATTGACGGGGACGTCATGCTCGAGGTGCAGGGTACGCCCGCACAGGTGCAGGCCTTCATGGACGACGTCGCCAACGAGTCCAAGCGCGATGGCGCGTTTATCCGTGCAATACTTATCCAATGCGATGACATCGAACCCGTTGCCGAGGACAGGTTCGCGATACGCAACGCCTACTGAGCACAGGCCATGACCGAAAGGTAGCCCCATGCACTACTTGCTGTTTCTCGCCGTCTTGCCCTCCATCATCCTCGCGAGGCACGTGCTCGCCTATGACCGCATCGAGAAGGAGCCTGCCGGGCTTCTGATACTCCTGTTTGTCATGGGCGCCTTGACGTGCTTCCCCGCCGGCGTCCTGGAAGGGATCTTCTGCGGGCTCGTGGAGTCGATGACCGACAACGTGGGGACCATCTCGCGCCTGACCTACCTGCTCATCGTGCCCCTCTCGGAGGAGGGCGTGAAGTACCTGGCCCTGCGCACCACGCGCCGGAACCGCAACTTCAACTACACCTTCGACGGCATCGTGTATGCCGTGATGGTGGGCCTTGGCTTTGCGACGTTGGAGAACATCCTCTACGTGATGGACAGCGGGACCCTCGACGTAGCCATCATGCGCGGCCTGTTCTCCGTGCCGCTGCATTGCACCTGCGCCGTGTTCATGGGCTACTACTACGGCGTGGCCCGCGGCCAGGAGGTGCGCGGCTCTCGCGCCGAGTCCCGCCGCGCCTACAGGCTCGCGCTCGTCATCCCCTGCATCATCCACGGCATCTTCGACTACGGCCTCGACACCGAGTCGCTGCTCATGCTCATAGGCCTGCTCGTCTTTGTGTTCCTGGTGTTTGTCAGTGCCCTGCGCCAGGTTCGCGTGGCCTCGGCAAACGACACGCCCATCGCAGCCATCGCAGACCTGACCACTCCCGTCCCCGCCCCACAGAAGGGTCATCGTGGTCAGCGCGGTCGCGGCACGCCTCCCCCGCCCTTCAACATGTAGTCTGCAGTCCTAGCGCACCAAGGCGGATCTGACCGCACCGATCAGCTTTGCGTCTGCGCCCAGCCCGGCCAGCACGATGTTGGGCTTGGGCATCTGGGACATCTGCAGGTCGGCCATCATCGACCGCATCGAGACGTGCAGGGCCTCGAGCAGCGCCGGCTGAACGCTGATGCCGCCGCTGATGGCAATCACGTCCGGGTCAACGATGCACTGCAGGTTGAATATCCAGGTACAGAGGTCCTTTGCATACTCGTGCAGGCCACGCAGCGCCGCATCGTCTCCCGCGTTGATCCACGCGAAGAGCTCGCGCCCATCGATGGCGTCATCGTCTTGCAGGCCCTTGGCCGAGAGTATGGAGCGCCTGAGTCCCTGCCAGCTGCAGAGTCCGGCCATGGCATCACGCGTGCGCGACCCGCCCACGATGGGCGCATGCCTGATGTAGGAGAACTCCCCCGCGAAGTCGTGCGCGCCGCGGAGCACCCTGCCATCGACCACGATGCCGCCGCCGATGCCGGTCCCTATGACGAGAACCACGCCAATCCGCGAGCCCCTGAGGGCACCCGCCGCATACTCGCCCAGCGCGCAGGCCTTCCCATCGTTTTCGACGGTCACGGGCAACCCGCAGGCGTATGAGAGCTCGGCCGCGAGCGCGACGCCATCCAGATACGAGAGCCTCCCGCCCCCAATGACCGTGCCTTGACAATCGTCGTGGGAGACCGTGCCCGGTACGCTCGCGCAGACCGCGGCCGTACCGCCACCCTCCGCGCCGACAAGCTCGGCCAAGGCCTCGACCAGCGTGGGGGCATCCTCGAACGACCGCTCGAGCACGCCCTGACGCTCGATGGCCATCTCGTCGGTAACGACACCCCAGCGGATGCAGTCTGGGTCGATGTCGATGGCAAAGTACTTGTCGGCCATGGTGTGTTCCCATCGTTTGAGCTGCTATTCGGGCCTAAACTCTGCTTGTAGCGCATCTGCGGCATGCAGGCAACATGGTTTGCCCACGCTTCGCCATTCGCGCCGATGCGCGCCACCAGCGGCTGTCGTAGCGTGCGCGCGGGGCACCCGTTGCCCAAGACCCTAGCTTCGGAGCTCCTCGAGGAAGGCCTCGCCGTAACGATCGAGCTTTATTTGGCCCACGCCCGGAATCTCGAGCAACTCCTCCGCGGTCCGAGGGCGCCTGCGCACCATGGCCCTCAGCGTGCGATCCGAGAAGATCATGTACGGCGCCAGCCTCGTCTCGCTTGCCAGGCTCTTGCGCAGCACGCGCAGGCGCTGGAAGAGCTCCTCGTCCGACGCATCGTGCACCCATGCGTCGTCCGTGGCCTCGAGCAGGTCGACGCGGCTTTCGGGCTCTGGCTCGTCCCGCCTCGTGCGGGCGCCAAACACACGACCCGAGGCCTGCTTTCTGCGCTCCACCCGCAGATAGCGCTCCGCCGTCTCGCCCGTGCAGACGGAGCAGCCACCGCAGCCATCGGCGGGAAGCGTCATCCGCTGCCCGAAGTAGCGCAGCACGCGCGCCCTGAGGCAGCTCGTGCTCATCGCGTAGCCGATCATCTCTCCCAGGAGCCGCTCGCGCCGCTCGCGCAGGAAGCGCTGCTCGGCGGGGCTCACGCCTTCGGCGAACTCGATGTTGTCGATGAAGAAGTGCGCCGTCCTGATGTCGCCCTTGCTCCACAGCAGGTAGCATGCGGCTGGGTCACCATCCCTGCCGGCTCGTCCGGCCTCCTGGTAGTACTCCTCCAGCGACTGCGGCATGCCGCAGTTGATGACGAAGC
>CAMYZR010000321.1 GCA_947303905.1 uncultured Atopobiaceae bacterium | reverse complement strand
GTCCGGCCGGCAGCACGTCGATGCTCGCGAGGTTGACGTAGGAGCAGACGATGCCGGCATAGCGCTCGTTCACGTCGTCTGCCAGCTGCTGCGCCTCCTCGATGGTGACGGTCTCCAGGCCGAAGCCCTGAGCGGGATTGGGGAGGTCCTCGAAGCTCGGCGCATAGGATATCGGCCACGCGGCTGCCAACGTGCTGTCAAAGGTCCAGTAGTCGTCGGCGGCGCAGACGAGTGCGGTGTTGTCGCGCGCATGCGGCGAGTAGCGGTCGTAGAGCTCGCGGGCAAGCTCACGCGGGATGGAAGCCTCTGTGATCGGCTTCACGTTGCGGTCGTGGAGCGTAGCCCCGGTCAGGGCGATATAGAAGTCGAAGGGGACGACGCCTAGGGTCTGCGTGGCCAGGGCGCGCACCGGGCGTCCCGTGCAGGCGCCAAAGAGGCCGCCTGCCTGCTGAAACGAGTCGATGGCGTCGAGGTCGGCCCTGCGGATCGGCTCAGGCTCGTCGTGAAAGTACAGTGTACCGTCAAAGTCGGTTGCAAAGAGCTTGGTCATCGTGGTTCCCCCTCGGCCTTGGGTGCTACCACCAATGATAGATGAAGGGCGGAGGCGTCGTGAGGCCGTGGGGACAAAGGCAAGGACCCCAGATTGCTCTGGGGTCCCTGGAAGGAAGAGGGCTGGGTTGGGGAGTCGCCTGCAGGTCTACTCCTCGGGCAGGAAGACCGAGATGGCGAGGAAGACCAGAAACAGCGGAAACAGCAGCTGGGAGGCAGCGGCCAGGCCTCCGATGACGGCGACCACGATCCACAGGGGAAGCAGGAAGATGCCCACAGCCAGGCGCAAGGTCCAGCCCAGCAAGCGCATGGCAAGCTTCATCACGCCGGCAACAACCGGGAGGACGAAGAAGGCAAGGACGATGGCGGTCAACATGACGACTCACTTTCTATATGACGTGCGCGGGCCCCATGCTCGCGCGACAGGTATAGGTATACCCAACGTGGATTAATCCAAGATGTATCGGGGATTAATTCTGCTCGGGCGGGTGCGGGGCGGGTGCGCAGCCTGTCTCATGTCGGGAAGCTGTGAGCTACCATGATGGCATGCGAGGGCTCAAGACCGATCCGTCTCCAAGGTGCGAGAGGGGAAGCCCATGGACTTCGAGATACGCGACGGCACGCTGGCCAGATACCTCGGTGATGACAACTTTATCGTCGTTCCGGACGGTGTGACCAGCATCGGAGAGAATGCGTTTGCAGGCTGCGACCTGACCTTGGTGATGCTCCCCGATACGCTGGCGCACATTGGCGACAGGGCGTTCTACGACACCGGGTTGGGCGACATCGCTGTTCCCGACAGCGTGGTCGGCATCGGCAAGCAGGCGTTTGGCTACTACGTCGAGAGGTTTGCCATAGGCAAGCCCATCGAGCACAAGGACGAATGCTTCGTCCTGTGTGGTGGGAGGGGCGGTCCCGCCGAGCGCTATGCCATGGAGAACGGCATGAGGTTCGACGAGCTCGAGCAGGACTATCGGGTGGAGGACGGGGTCCTCACGGGCTATGACGGCAACTACGGGCTCCTCAGGATTCCCAGGCAGGTCACGGAGATTGGCGACGACGCGTTTCACTACTACCAGCCCACTCCTCCGTATGTCAACACGGTCGTCATTCCGGAGGGCGTGACGCGCATCGGCGACAACGCGTTTTACGGATGCGTGGACCTGCAGGACGTGTATTTCCCGGAAAGCCTGACAGAGATCGGTGACCGTGCGTTCTACCACTGCCGCAGCCTCAGGGAGGTTTCCATTCCCGCCGGCGTGACCAAGATAGGTAGGTTCGCATTCGGCTTCTTCAAGGAAGAGTGGGAAGCTTGGGACATCGGACAAGAGAGCACGTTTACCATCTGTGGCGAGCGAGGCAGCGCTGCGGAGCGCTACGCGCAGGAGCATGGCTTCACGTTCGAGGCGTTCTGATTCGCACATGGCGCCGAGCGAGCGTGGAAAGGGGTCAACGCATGTGGTTCCAGGGTTTCCAGAAGCACAGTAATGGACGAGAGCAGGGGAAGCGAAGCATCTACGACCTCAACCAGGTCGTGCGCTTTGGCACAGTGAGGCCAGGCTACCCGCAGGACTTGAGCGCGCGCCGCGTCATCGACTTCGCGTACCTTCCGCATGACGAGGTGCTCATCCTGGCGAGCATGGACGGGCAGTACCCCTGCTGGGTCTCGAGGACTGGCGTGCATGACATCGAGACCAACACCGCCGTCGCAAACGAGGCCCTCTTCGGCGACTTCTCGACGTTCACCAGCCTGTTCCCCAAGCTGAACCCGCTGATGCAAGACCGCTATCGGCGTAGGTTCACCCTCTCGGGCACCGACATCAGGACGCCCTTCGACTACGGCTTCTCGTCTGAGCCCGGCCAGATCAAGTATTGGGGTCAGCACATGGCGCGGGGGATCTCCAGCCATTACCTCAGCATCAAGGAGGTGTGCAGGTATCGGGAGCTCGATGGCCAATACCTGGGCTTTCTCAGGTCCTATCTGGGCATGCTGGAGTCACGGACCGGAGATGCGGTCGCAGACTACGAGGGCAAGCGTGCCTTGATCGAGCTCGTCACGGGTGAGGACTACCTATTCGTGTCTGATGACGAGGCCATCCGGAGCACCTACGTGAAGATGCGACACGAGATTGGTGAGCTGTACAACGCCTACATGACCATCGTTCGGTAGGGCAAACGAGCTGGCGTCTACCCCGCAACACCTATGCGCGAGAGGATGTCCTGATAGGCGATCTTGTCAGTGTCATAGGAGAACACGTGCCCA
>CAMYZR010000320.1 GCA_947303905.1 uncultured Atopobiaceae bacterium | reverse complement strand
ACGAACTCGTCGTTCCAGCCGATGCCGCTCTCGACGCACCACAGGTCGCAGTGGTAGCGGTTGTAGAGCGTGTTCAGCGTGATGCGCTGGCAGTCGGGGTCGGTCGCCCAGCCCCAGGCGTTGGTCTTGAGGTACGGGTTTGCCACCATGCCACCGGCACCACCGTTGCCCTCGCCGGCCTCGAGATCGTCGCTGTGCGTGGTGACCGTGCTGCTGCCGTACAGGGAGAAGCTCAGGAAGTCACAGACGCCCTCGGCCAGGATGTCCCAGTCGCCCGGCAGCGCAGGAATCTTGATGCCGTCGCGCTCGTACTCGGCAAGCTTGTACTCGGGGTAGGCACCCAGCATCTGGACGTCGGAGTAGAACAGCTTGGAATCCTGTGCCTTGAGGGCCGCCAGCTGGTCGGCGGGGTCGGAGGTGTAGCCGTACACGGGACCATAGGCCAGCATCATGCCGATGCGCAGGTCAGGCCAGTAGTTGTGCGCAGCGATGACCGTCTTGGCCGAGGCCAGGAACTGATGGAACGTCGCGTTGGCGATGTTCTGCGGCTGTCCGTGGATCAGAGCGGCCGTCACGAAGGGTGCCCACTCGATGCAGTTGATCTCGTTGAAGGTGAGGTAGTACTTGACCAGACCGTCAAAGGCCTCGAAGCACGTGGTCGCATAGCGCACGAACTGGTCGACCAGATAGCGGCTGTCCCAGCCGTTGAAGCGATTGGCCAGGGAGAGCGGGTTCTCGTAGTGCTCGAGGGTGACGAGCGGCTCGATGCCGTACTCGCGGCAGGTCTCGAAGACGTCCTTGTAGTACTCGATGCCCTCCTGGTTGGGCTCGGGATCGTCTCCGTTGGGGAAGATGCGGCTCCACTTGAGGGAGAAGCGCAGGCAGTTGAAGCCCTCCTCAGCGCAGAGGCGGATGTCCTCCTTGTAATGATGATAGAAGTCAGAAGCGATGTGGCTGGGATAGTAGATGTCAGGGTCGTCGATCAGACAGCACTGTGCGCCCTCGGGCAGGTCACGAAGGTCGCTGTGGAAGCACAGCGGCGCCTTGTCCCACGAGCCGTCCGGCATGCGGAAGGTCACCTGACGCGGTACCTTGTGGGCTCCGTTCGTCATGACGTCAGCAGTGGAGAGTCCAGCTCCACCCTCGAAGACTCCGCCCTCGTACTGATTCGATGCGGTGGCACCACCCCAGAAGAAGCCCTTGCTAAAACCCATAGATGTCTCCTCCCTCTTGTACATGCGTTCTCATCGACGCGCCTCCATGCGCTCCAATCATACCAAGGTGCATGGCCGCACAGGAGAGAGTCGCCGCCTAGTTGCGTTCAACGTGCGGGAAACGGAGCATAAGTGCGGCATATGATATCGACGTTCAGCCCATTCGCCAGTGGCCGACAATCTCGCCATAGTCGGCGAGGCAATCCTCCTCATAGCGAAGCTGAAGCCTGCCGCGATGGTGCAGGATGTATGGGACACCATCGCTGTTGCGCAGGTCGCTTACGACGCCGATATGGTTCGCGTAGCAAACGATGTCGCCGCCTGCCCACTCGTCGATGCGCGTTGCGTCACAGGTGAGCGAGGTGGCGTTGCGCTCGAACCAGACGCGCAGGTTCCTCACCCGTCGGTAGTCGATGTTGGAGTCGGGAACTTCCACGTCATAGGCCTCGGGCGACTTCCGGATGTCCTCGTCGACTAGAGCGCGCAGGTCATACCCTGCACCCAAGAGTCCTGCTGCGACCACGTCGGTGCAGACGCCCGTCCCGTCCGTCGGATATCCGCCGTCGAAATAGGCGCTCTTATAGATGGGTCTGGTCGCAAGGTATGCACGGGTCGATTGCAGGATGTCGGTCTGGTCGTCCACGCCATCCGAATCGGCATCCGCTGCGCTTATGACGGGCTCGATGCCAAAGTCGCTGCCCGTGCGGGCAAAGCGTGGTGAGCTGTCAGACGGTGCAGTAATGAGGAGCCATATCGCAAAGCATGCGCATGACAGCGCCAGTATCAGGGTGCCACACGCAATGCGAGCCCGCCAACGCCTCTTGTCCTGGAGCGACATGCCCATGGTCATGAATCGCCCCTGAACAGGCGCGCTATGCCGGAGCATACGAGGCACAAGGCAAACCCGCATGCGAAGCCGCACATGTCAAGCACGACGTCCGACGTCATCCCCGCGCGTCCGGGCACGTAGCGCTGTATCGTCTCGTCGATGTTGGGGACAAAGTACCAAATCCCGCCAAAGATCGCCGCGGAGGCAAGCGGATGGGCGAAGGTCGTGCGCACCGCGTTGAAGGCAAGAATCGCAAGCACGAAGTACTCGCTGAAGTGGCCCGCCTTGCGCACGTAAAAGTGCAGGAGCGAGGTGTCGCTGAGCACGTTGATGATGCCCGGGTGCTCGGCGAGCAGTTGCGTTATGGGCGGGTAGTCCTGCAGGATGAGCCATGCGCCGGCCTTTTGGACAAGCTCCAGCACAAAGCCGCTCTCGAGGCTCGACTGCGCCCCCGGCATGAGCGAATGGCCCCAGATGACGCAGATCCAGACGGCCAGAAGTATCCAAGAGATCAGTTGGGACATGATGCCCGATCCCGTGTGTGCGTGCCTACTCAAACTAACTCCCCTATCATGAAGTCGAAAGCAGTATAGAGATGGTACCCAAGGATAAAGGCCATGGACTCCTTCTTCGAAAGAACCTACGAATTGGTACGACAAATCCCCGAGGGGCGTGTGGCGAGCTATGGGCAGCTGGCGCGCATGCTCGGCGAGCCGCGTAAGGCCCGCTTCGTGGGCTTTGCCATGCATGCAAGCCCTGGGATGGCCGC
>CAMYZR010000319.1 GCA_947303905.1 uncultured Atopobiaceae bacterium | reverse complement strand
CCTGCGCAAATGCTCGTCTCGCCACAAGCACATCATCTCGTTGGTGAGCGAGAGGTCGTCGGGCTGGCCCGGTATCTCGGTGGGCCCTGCCCACACGGCCCGACCAAGCTCCTCCTTGTCCATGTGCAGGGTCGGGTCGCCCACTACGTCGCACCAGTAGCCCGACAAGACATCGCCCGCCACGCCCCACGGCTGTGACTTGTAGTAGGTGATGTTGGTCACCTCGAGGCCAAGCTCCTCGCGCACCTCGCGGTACACACACTCCTCGATGGTCTCCCCTATCTCGACGAAGCCTGCCACCAGGGCGTCGATGGGCATATAGCGGCCGCGGGCGTAGCGCGTGAGCACGATCTTCTCGCGCTTGGGGTCGCGCACGCAGACGATGACGGCGGGATTGATCCGTGGGAAGACGAGGTTGCCACAGCTGGGACACGCGAGCGCGCGAAGCGTCGCATGGTGGTCCGTCGGAGCTCCGCATGCGCCGCAGAAGCGGTGCTTGGCATACCATCCGGCAAGATGGACGGCCGTGTAGGCCGCAAACATCAGCTCGCGCGGGCCACGGCGCTCCATGCGCAGGTCGCGATTGCTGATGAGCTCGAAGCCAGCGGGTGGCTCCGCCATGCCACGGTCAGGCGCCAGCCAGCAGGACTTGCCGTCAAGCTCGAAGAGGTACGTGAGCCCCTCGGGTGTGACGTCCGCGCCCACCTCGGGAAACGCGAAGCTAGGCGAAGGCTCGTCGATGCGCCGCACCGCCAGGTCCTGTCCCCGCACGAAGAACACCGGCTCGCCGTCGATGGGCTCAGCCTGAGCCTGGTACTCGTTCCTGAGTGCATGCGGAGCGATGTCCTGAATCATGAGACTCCTTGCCTTGGTTCTTCTCGCCCGATGAGCCGAAATCAGGCTACGAGACCGCCTCGTCCATGCGACGCCTGAACTCCGCCGCTGCGGCGGCGGGGTCGTCTGCGGAGAGAATCGCACGCCCCACCAGCAGGATTCCCGGGCGGGTTGCCAGGACCGCGTCCAGGTTGTTCAGGGTGATGTTGTCCACCACAGCCACCTCGGCCGCACCGGTAAGTGCGCGCTCGATATTGCGCACGAGCGCAAGCGGCATCCCGCCGACGGCACGCGTGTTGCGATGGAACGCGTCGTGGTCGTGCAGCTCGTCCTCGTACACGCGCAGCCCCGACGGGACCACCATGTAGCGCACGCCCAGATCCTCGAGCTCGGCCGCACGCTGCATCAGGCCGCCGCGCCCGTCGGAGAGGTCGGCGACCACCAGCCCGCCGCAGTCCTCGGCCATGTCGACGACGGCCTCTATCTCCTGGTCGGTGGTGGCAGAGAGCACGGTCACGCTCGATGCGCCGTGGGAGAACGCCGAGTACGCTATGCGCGCGCCGTTGTGCCAGATCTTGGTGTCGGCCATGATGTTGACCGTGGGAAACGCCTCTTTGATCCTGTCGATTGCCGACATGCCGGACTCAAGCAGCAGCGGGGTACCGACCTCGATCACGTCGAGATAGTCCGCCACTCCCCTCACGAGCTCGATGCCATCCTCAATGCTGTAGGTGTCGAGTGTCACCTGGAGCTTCATGTCTGCACCTCGATTCTTCCGATCGACAGCGTCCAGACGGGTCTTCAGACAACATATACATGAGCGCTGCGCCCCAAGCGGCGCGCGCAGCCCCTCAGTTCCGCAAAAGGCGCTCGTTTTGGTCTTGAGTGTTCAAAAAGGAGACGCGCTACGCACCAGACGAGTCCCTTTACATGCGCAAACGAGCGGAGCATGCCGCAAACGGCTACGCAACTGGCAGCTTGATCTGCGCTGCAGCCCCTCCCAAGCCAGACGCACCCATGCAAACGCTGCCGCCATGGGACTCCACGATGCTTCGAACAACGGCGAGGCCCAAGCCCGTCGAGGTGCGCGAGAGCTCTCCCCCGTCGTCCAGACGCACAAAGCGCTCAAAGATCCGCTCGCGGTCCGCCTCCGGAATGCCCGGACCGTCGTCGCACACCGAGACGGCCACCTCGCCCGCGCGCTCCTCGCAGGTCACGACGATGCGCGAGCGCGCATAACGGGCCGCATTGTCCAACAGGTTGCGGATTGCCTGCCCCAAAAGGCGCGCGTCACCGCGCACGACCACCGGCTCGACGCCGCTGAGGTCAACCTGCTGTGGTGCCCACATCTGCAGGGACGCGGCCTCGTCGTAGATCACATCGATAAGGTCTACGGGCGCCATCACAGGCTTTTGCCCCTCGTCGTAGCGCGCAAGCGCCAACAGGTCGTCGACGATACCCTGCAGCCTGTTGTTCTCACTGGCAAGGTCGTCGACCGTCCTGTCGAGCTCGACCTGCGCCGGATGCGTTCGCAAGGTCTCGATCATGGCACGTTGTGCGGCAATTGGACTCTTGAGCTGGTGAGATGCGTCGGAGACAAAGCGTCGCTGCTCGACAAGCGACTGCTGCGCACGCTCGAGCAGATCGTTGAAGGTGGCAGCGAGCTCGCGCAGGTCACGGTCGTCCTCCGGCACCTCGAGGCGCCCGGAGGGGTCGCCCTCCACCATGTTGAGCGTGCTGGCACGCATCAGCTCGACCGGGCGCAGCGTGCGCCCAACCAGATACCACGTGAGTGCCGCCGCGGCGGCCACCACGACGACCGAGGCGGCGCCGAGCGTCCGAAGTGCCGATGTGGCCGCATCGAGAGCTTGCGCGAGGCTCGCCAGGGCAATCAGATGCACCCGCCTGCCTTGGTATGTCGCCTGGCGCGTCTCGATCATGTAAGGTTCCCTCACGCCAAGCTGGTCTCGGATGACCTCTTCG
>CAMYZR010000318.1 GCA_947303905.1 uncultured Atopobiaceae bacterium | reverse complement strand
AGCGGCCGGTGTAGCGGCCCGTCTCGACCGCCAGGGCTCCCTTGGACGTGAGGATGCCCTCGTTGCGATTGATTGCCTTCTCCACGAGCGTGGCAGGCGCGGCATCGACTATGATGGCGCCGTGGCACTCGGCGAGGCCACAAGCGGCAAGCTGGTCCTGGATCGAACGCTGGCCGTGCGAACGGATGGAGTTCACGAACGACCCAATTCTGTCCTGGATGGCCATATAAAACCTCCTTGGAGAGAAACGTCATGTGAATGACGCACTATCCTTGGATAGGTTATGTCATCTGGGACAAAAGGTAATAAGAGTTAACAAAAGAAATAACTATGTGGATGTATTGGGGAGTAGGCTAGTATTTCTTTGCCAAAGAGCCTGTCTTTCGGTGAACGTGCACTCCGATTCCTCAAACGCGCGAAGCGCAGGCATATCCCTCGTGGTCTCTGTCCCTGCGCCGACACGTGCTGCCGCTTTCCAGACTCATCGGCCCGCAGATGCGTTGACGTGCGACAATTACGCTATCTGTTCAGAGAAGGGAAGGGAGTCTTTGTATGGGCACGGTAACCAGCATCTCAGCAGGGCGCATGACGGCGGCGGTCGACTCCGCAGGCGCCCAGCTCATGAGCATCACCCTCGACGGTGGCGAGTATCTGTGGCAGCGTGACGAGCGTTGGTGGCCCCGCTGCGCGCCAGTGCTCTTCCCCATCGTCGGCAACATCCGCAACGACCGCGCGACCTCCGCTCAGGGCGACATCGCCTTCGGCCGTCATGGCCTGGCTCGCAACTACGACTTCGACCTCATCGAGCAGAAGGATGACTCTCTCACGTACGAGCTGACCTCCTCCGAGGACACGCGCGCGAAGTTCCCCTACGACTTCTGCCTGCGCATGACCTACCGCATCGTGGATGATGCCCTCGAGCAGGAGTTCTACGTGGAGAACACCGGCGACGTCACGCTGCCGTTCGTGGTTGGTGGCCATCCGGCGTTTAACGTGCCCGCTCCGGGCGACACCGCCGACTTCTCTGACTACGCTCTCAAGTTTGCCGAGCCGTGGAGCTACACCTCCCCCACCATCAGCACCGAGACGGGGCTCCTCGATTGGGGCACGCGCTTCACCCTGCTCGAGGACTCCGACACCCTTCCGCTCACGCACGAGCTCTTTGATGTCGACACGCTCACCTTCGAGGACGTGCCCGGCCGCACCGTGACGCTCGTGGGACCGGCTGGACATGGCATGAGAGTCGACTTCGACGGCTTCGACTACCTCGGCGTCTGGTCTGCCGCGGGCGGGGCCCCCTTTGTCGCCCTGGAGCCTTGGTGCGGCACTGCGACACGGACCGACGAGGATGACGTGTTCGAGCACAAGCAGGGCATGATCTTCCTTGAGCCCGGCGAGAGCACCACGCGCACCTTCGTGATGCGTCCCTTCTAGTTCTATCTGCGGTTTTCCTTGATGCGAGGGTCCTACGTGACGGCGTGGGACCCTCGTTTTGTGTGCGCGCCTTCACACGCAGGCAACGCCCAAGGCTTGCCGCAGGCTCGCGAAAAGCGGCCATCCGCACAGGTGAAGCCTCTTTTCTGAGATGCGACCTACCGGAAGGCTACCTGCGACCTACCTGGCGCGTATATCAATTCAGACTGTTATGCCCGCCGAGCGCTGCGCAACGTAGCGTTGTATGCACGCGGCATGGCGGTCTTAATCACGATATCCATAGCCTTGGCCCACTGCCATGCCGCCTTCTTTCTCGTGTCCGCTCTCAGGAAGGAGTCGCATGGTTACACAGTCTCAGGATCGAAAGGCGCGTTGCGCGGTCGCCTTGCTCTGCATCACGTTGATGAGCCTCCTCCTGCTGGCAGGGCCAATCGCCGTGCGAGCGTCGGCCAAACAGGGAACCCTCACCCTGGAGAGCACCCTCGGCAGCGATGCCACCTATGACGCCTATCAGGTCTTTGCCGCCAATGTCGACGCCGATGGCGTGGCCACCAACGTCACGTGGCCCAATGACGAGATGCGCGAGGCGGTTCTCCCCTACCTCGACGAGCAGGGCTACGGCGACTGGTTGGCCCAGAACCATCCTGGCGAAGGGCAGCGCGAGATGGCCCAGAACGCAGCCGAGTACATCTCCTCCATGATCGGCGGCGCGTCTGCCACGCAGGATGAGACCCAGCCCACGCAAGCACCTGACGCGACCTTCTCCACCGGGTTGGCAAAGGTCATCGCGGGCGCTTCAGCGACCGAGCCCCAGCGCGTCGTGGCAGGCGAGGCGTTTGCCGCCGAGCAAGGCCTGTGGCTTCTGGTCAGCTCAGACACGAGCGGCCAGGGCGTTGCCGGCACGGCCCCTCTCTGGGTTCCCGTCACGGATGAGCCCACGCGGATCGCGGACAAGAGCGCGTTGCCCACCATCGACAAGCAGGTTCGGGAGGATTCGGACGAGACATGGGGAAGGGTTGCCGACGCAAACCGAGGCCAAGACCTGGAGTTCAGCCTCACCGGCACGCTGCCTGACAACCTCGGATCCTTCAGTCACTACCACTATCGTCTGGTGGACCACTTCTCCGAGGGAATCGAGCCGACGCTCGCATCGAACGCCGAACTTGCCGATGCAGTCAGAATCACCATCGACGGCACCGAAGCCAGTCCCGACGGCACCAACCTCATCCTCTCCTATGACCAAGGAACGCTCTCTGTCGAGTTTGCAGACCTGCTGAGCGAACACTGGGAGTCATACGGCATCAATCCACAGAGTGTCATCTGCGTTCGCTACCAGGCCCATCTCACGCAATCCGCCCGTATCGGAGCCGAGGGAAACCCGAACGAGGCCTA
>CAMYZR010000317.1 GCA_947303905.1 uncultured Atopobiaceae bacterium | reverse complement strand
CGCCGTGCCCCACGTATCCTGGGTAACGACCTCGAAAACGTTGCCGTTCTCATCGCAGGTGATTAGCGCCGTAGACTGGGAATCGTTCCAGGTGGTACCCTCGGCATCCGTGTAGCTCTCCGTGCGGGTGTGGCCAATCAGCACACCCCACACAGCAGGACCTGTCATCTTTCGCATTGTCTCGTCTCCCCTTCTCACCATGCAGGAGTCAGTCATCCACACCTGCACGCAGGCGCGAATGCTTCACATCCTCGCAGATAGAGAAAGGGCCAAGAAAAGTAGCTGCAGAAATGGCAGCCCGTAGCACAAAAGTGGCCTGAACACCCGCTGCGAGCGGTCACTCGGACGCCCGACTCTCGGCCGCGCGCACCTGCTCGATGTCAAGCTCCTGCAGGAGCTCCGCCAAGTCGTGGCGGTACCGATCCATCTCGTGCAGGCGCTCCTCCAGCGAAGTCTCCAGCACCTGTGCGGTCTGCAGCGCTTCCTCGGTCAGGCGCTCGTTTCGCTCGCGCATCTCCAGCTGCCACGAGGCAAGCCCCAAAAGGGCCAGGATGAGCATAAGCATTATCGCCTGTAGGATGTAGCTCATATGCCTTGCCCCTCCGTTACCACCATCACCACTGTCCGATCGGCCCGCCTGCGCTCTCGCACGATGGCCGCACGATCATGCGTGTGTGGCGCAAGGAAGCGCCGCGCACTGAGCGACCCCCAACTGGCTGGCACATCCAAGCGCAAGAACAGCTGGTCACCGACGCCACGTATGCGCAGGTCCACCTCGACACCCCCTGCAGACGACGCGCGCTCGGCCGCCTCGAGGGCAAGGTTGAGCAGCGCGAGGGTCATCGGGGCATCGACCGTCATGTGGGCAGGGATGCCCGCGACCGTGAACACTGGCTTCACCCCGTGTTCGCGCAACCGCTCCGCACACGAGACAAGCACCGCGTCGAGGGCGGGCTGGGTACAGAAGCTACCTGCGCTGAGCATGCGGTAGCTACGCTCGAGGTCGGCCACGCGTACGGCAATCGTCCGATCGCCCGCTGCGCTACCCAACTCCCGCAGAGCCAGCTCGTGGCCCTCGAGCACCGCCCGGTCGCGGTCGAGCACTTCCAGCTGCTCGCGCATCACGCGGTCGTAGGAACGTACCAGCGCCGCGCATGATGCCAGCACCCTCTCGCGTTCGTTGACCTCCCGGCGGCGCTGCAGCAGCAGCAAGGCAACAACGAGCAGCGGCAGCGCTATGAAGGGGAGGACGGATGCAAAGCTCGAAGGTATTATCAGGCCGGTATTCGCCACGTTATAGACAGCATTGGCATAGAGGGCGATGAAACACAGGGTGGTGGCACCCCATAGGATCCGGTTGCGCAGGACCACCCGACACAGGTAGCGGTTGGTCCAGGTGAGCGGCTCTCTCAACAGATGCGCACCCACCAGCATCATGGCAGTGCATACCAAGGTGCGCAGAGAGAACGGCTCGATAAAGCTCAAATTGACGGGGTTTCCCGTGAGCAGGCTGCCAAGCGTCTGGGTGATCGGCACCAAGATGCTTGCCTCGAGGTCACTCACCGCGGCACAAGCCGCCACCTGCACGTAGTCTCCCTTGAAGCTATAGAGAACCACAAAGAGCGAGACCACTGCCATCACATTGGCCCACACGTCGTTGAACGAGTTGGCAAACCCGCCATGCGTCTCCTGAGAGATGCAGTACCACATATAGGCGTCTATGAACCCCTTGATGACGAAGTATGACCAGTAGAGCAGCGGGGAGTGGCGGCGCTCGAACACGCGCGACAGGTTGAACCAGGTGACGCTCACGCCCGCGCAGGTCAAGAGCACATAGCCCTACATGTTGCTGAGCGGCAGCGCACCCAAAGCCTCAAGCACGTTCATGCAGACCTCCCGTAAGGCCGATGCCAGGACGCTACACGGCATGGTCGTCAGCCCAGTCGAGGTAGCGCTCGCGAAATCCACGCGCGAAGCGGCGGCTGATGGGCACCTCGCTGCCGTCATCCAGCACGAGGTCGTTCGTACGAACAAGTCGCACGTGGTTGAGGTTGACCGCAAAGCTCGCATGGCAGCGGGCGAAGATGCGCGGAGGAAGGCGGTCGAGCAGGGCGGGCAATCGGTCGGACACCTCATAGCCCTGGCCGTTGACCAGGTTGATGATGGTCATGCGGCCACGACGCTCCAACGACAGCAGCTGCGGGCAGGGTATTGCCACCATCTCGCGCGAGGTGGTTTGTGTCATGAGGACGCGTCCCTCGCTGTCCATCTTGCGGTCAAGCTTCTCCATGATCTCGGGCAGACGGGAAGCGAACTGCTCCTTGAGCACAAACCAGAGGTGCTCGGTCACATAGACCTCGGGCGCGTAGCGCAGAAAGTTGGTCACGTAGACGACCTGGCACTGCGGCCAGCGGCGGGAGACCGCGCCCGCAAGGTCGATGCCGCTCTCGTTGTCATCAAGTTCGATGTCACAGAACAGCACGTCCGGGGCGGGCACGTTCGACTCGAGCAAGTCGGTCGGGTTGGTGTAGCTTGTCACCCTGATCTCACGGCTGGCCTCTCTCCCATACTCGGAGAGAATGCCGGTCGCTCTTTCGATCCACGAGCGTTCGTTATCGCACAGCACGGCGCGAATCACACTCACTCGCCTCTCCCCTCACTTTGGACATGACAAATCTGGTTGTTGCCAGTAATGAACGCGCCTACCGGCCCTGAGTACTAATAGTACATGGGACTTCGATGGACCCACAAAGGACCCCTGACACATCGAAAACAGGCCCTATCGGCCAATTGCCGCCAAAAGCTCCTCGGTGCGGTTGGTCTGCTCCCAGGTGAAGTCGGGGTCGT
>CAMYZR010000316.1 GCA_947303905.1 uncultured Atopobiaceae bacterium | reverse complement strand
GGCTGCCCTGGAGAACGAAAGGAACCCCAATGAAGATCGGTTGCGTCAAGGAGATCAAGAACAACGAGTATCGCGTCGGCCTGACCCCCGACAACGTCAAGAGCTACGTTGCCGCTGGCCATCACGTGTACATCGAGATGGGCGCGGGCGTGGGCTCCGGCTTTGGCGATGACGAGTACGTGGCCGCCGGCGCGAGCCTACTCGAGGACCCCAAGGAGGTCTGGGCCCTCGTCGACATGATGGTCAAGGTCAAGGAGCCGCTCGAGGAGGAGTGGCCGCTCTTCCATGATGGCCTGCACCTCGCAGCCGACCGCCCGCAGATGGACGCCCTGCTCGCCGGCACGGTCAAGGCCGTCGCTTACGAGACCCTGCAGGAGACCGACGGCAGCCTGCCGCTGCTCGCCCCCATGAGCCAGATCGCCGGCCGCCTGGCCGTCCAGGAGGGCGCCAAGTATCTCGAGAAGACCTACGGCGGCGAGGGCGTCCTGCTCGCCGGCGTCCCGGGTACCCCCAAGGCCAACGTCGTCGTGCTCGGCGGCGGCACCGTGGGCTACAACGCCTGCAAGATCGCCTACGGCATGGGCGCCAACGTCACCGTGCTCGACATCTCCCTCAAGCGCCTCGAGGACCTCGACATCATGTTCAACGGCCGCGTGCAGACCCTCGTGAGCCACGACTCCAACGTCGAGCGCGCCGTCATCGACGCCGACCTGGTCATCGGCTCCGTGCTGGTTCCCGGCGGCTCCACGCCCAAGCTCTTCAAGCGCGCCTACCTGCCCGAGATGCGCAACGGCGCCGTGTTCGTCGACGTGGCAATCGACCAGGGCGGCTGCGGCGAGTCCAGCCACGTCACCACCCACGACGACCCCGTGTTCATCGAGGACGGCGTCGTGCACTACTGCGTCGGTAACATGCCCGGCGCCGTGCCCCGCACCTCCACCATCGCCCTCACCAACGCCACGCTGCGCTATGGCCTGGAGATCGCCAACAAGGGCCTGGAGGCCGCCATCGCCGACAGCGACGTCATCGCCTCCGGCGTCAACACCTACGACGGCAAGGTCTGCTGCAAGAACCTCGCCGACAGCTTCGACGATGTCGAGTACGTCGACGTCAAGACGCTGATCTAGCCTCAAAAGGCTTCAGAACCCGCTCGAAACGCGCTACCGCCCGCACAAGTCCGTGTGGGCGGTAGTTTTTGTGCCATGAGCGGCAATATTGCTCAAATGTATAGGTTTCTCTGTACATTTCAAGCAAGTCGGCTATAGTGAAGTCAACAAACAGAGCTGCCGGAGAGGTAGCCGTCCAAGGGGGTGATGCCGATGTATGGAGAAGAGATTCATAGGGATCCCGCGGTCGACGTCGCGCGCCCCGTCTTCGTGTAAGTCCGCTTAAAAGGGACTTTGTAAAGCGATACGAGCATCGCACAGTCAGACAGAGATCGACAGACGGCCTGGTCCGATGTCCCGCGCAGGATCCACATCACGTGTTAGGGCATAGTAGTGGGTGCCCGGCAAGCGTGCCATGTACTTTGACAGAGCCCGACGTTGCACTTCCCCAGAAGGCGACTGACTTTGGGAGGATGAGTCAGAAGGGCTGAGTACAGAGGTTGCAAGAGCAACTGAAACTCCAGGGCAGGCAATCGAAAGGTTGCCTGCCTTTCGTTGTGGGGAGCCCTTTGTCCTTCTCTAGCAGCCCTCGGTCAGCTCGCCGCGAACCACGGAGCGCAGATGCTCCTCCGCCTCGGCGATCTTGTCGGGGTCGCCCGAGTTGCGTGCAGCCCTAAAGGCGCGCATCGCATTGAGAAAGTCCAGCTCGGATGCCCCGCTGTCGTCTTGGGCAGCCTGCTCGTCGCCAAAGGCCGTCGGGCGGTCGGAGCCCATGAGCATCGCCTTGAACTGCTCGGCCAGCTCCTCGTTGGTGGTGTCGTTCGCCATGATCGCCTCCTAGAGTCCCATGACGCAGGAGCCGGTCGACGGGCGGTCGCGATCGCTCTTGACGTAGGTCCTGGACGCCCCGCGCATGTTGCACTCGGCAAGCTCAAGCTCGCCGTCGATATAGGGCTGGTACATCTCGTCGATGCCCGCCATGTCACCGGAGACGCTGTCGCAGTCCTCGCCCCAAGACATCAGGCCCTGCCGCACGATCTGGATGCGCTCCTCGCGCGTGGTGTCCTTGATCAGCTTGCTCTTGCGCATGCCATGCTCCTCCCTCGAGATTCAGCATGGACAATTCTAGCAGGACGACACTCCCCCATCTCCACGCATTTGCACTTGACCCTGACGTTGCGTCATAGTTCATACTGCCCTTGTAAGGAGGCGACCACACATGCCACAGGACGGCTACCGCATCAACGAGCTCGCAGAGCTTGCCGGCGTCAGCGTGCGCACGCTGCACCACTACGACCGCATCGGCCTCCTGAGGCCCCTGCGCAAGGCAAACGGATACCGCGTCTACCAGGGCAGCGATGTCGCACGCCTCCAGCAGGTGCTGCTCTTTCGCGCGTGCGGGATGACCCTCACGGACATCGGCAGAGTCCTCGACGACCCGTCGTTTGACGAGACCGACGCCCTGAAGGAGCAGCTCGCGCGCCTGCGGAATCAGCGAGACAACCTCGATCGCATAATCGCCACCGTCGAGAAGACGTTGGCGGCACAGGAGAAGGGAACCCACATGAGCGACAAGGACCGCTTTGAGGGCCTGAAGGCAAAGGCAATCGCAGACAACGAGAGGCGCTATGGGGCCGAGGCGCGTCGTCGCTTTGGCGATGAGGCAGTCGACGCGGCAAACGACGCCCTTCGCTCCATGGACGAGAAGACCTGGAACGACATGGAGGCACTGGAGGAGCGCAT
>CAMYZR010000315.1 GCA_947303905.1 uncultured Atopobiaceae bacterium | reverse complement strand
GTCGAAGCACACGTGAGTCACCTTGGCACGCATCCGGTACAAGAAGCCCAGCACACCACGGAAAGCCTCGGGGCTGTCGTAGACGAGATCGCTCACCTTGAGCTCGCCCACAAAGGGACCCTTGTCGCCCGTCACGAAGATGAAGGTCACATAGGCATGGGCGTTACCGGCCTCATCCCACAGCACGTAGGTGTAGCGCATGCAGTCAAGGTGGAAGAAGTCGCGCTCTCCCCACTCGCCATTGCCCTTGTAGGCCCATGCGGCATCGCTGCGCAGCTCAGCGAGGTTGCGACTTGCGGCGAAGTCGTCATAGAGGCTCCGCAGGACGGCGACGTCCTTCTCGCTGCCCACACGCGTGACCGTGTAGTCGCATCCGAACGCCCCCAGCTGATCGGTGGGCACGCGCTGCGTCATCGTACGCGCCGCCAGCTCGAAGCCGAACTTGCGGTAGAACGAGAACGAGAACGGGATGAGCACTGCCATCTGGTCGCCACGCTGCTTGAAGTGCCGGAGAAGCTCCGCCATGAGCGTGCGCACGTTGCCGCCGCCACGCCCCTCCGGAAGCGACCCCACCATGTGCACCTCGCCAACCGACATGCCCTGCCCACCAAAGGCGAGCTCGTGACGAAGGGTCGAGATGCTGCACACCAGCTTGTCGGCGTCGTCAAAGATGCCCCAGCTCTCCTCGGGGACGGGAGCAGTACCCGCAGCCTGTGCCTTCGCCTTCTCGCGTGCCTCGCTCTCGTCCCATGGATGCAAAAATGCCGTGGCGAGCACGTGCTCGCTCTCGAACAGCTCGTCTTCAGTCGTCAGCCTCTGGATGCGCATCGTCCCTCCCCTTCACGTATGCGATTTCGTTCAACCATACCATGTGACAGGTGTTACGGAAGCGCTGGTCATCACGACGGGTCTGCCGCCATGGACGGAACGAGGACTCGTTGCGCCCGCGGAGACGGACCAGTCACCCACAGGCCTGCCACATCATCAAGAAATGCTTGCCTTTACATTTCCCTGATTCTATAGTGGCAGCGAATATCGAAATCCGATCTCAAGGAGGTGCCCCGTGGATGCCAACGCCGACAAACCTTGCATAGACAACCGCACCATGGGGACCGACTCGATCGGATAGCCGCCTCTCGCCCTCCTTTGTGAGCACCACCTCGCGAGAATAACCCACCAGCAATCGAGCCCCCATGGCACCTGACGAACCATGCCGCCCACCTTGGCGCATTTCGCGGCGAACCAAAGGAGGCTCACCATGACCAAAGCAACGAAGCGCACCATCCGTCGCACCAATCCGACCGGCGTGATGGAGCAGACTTGGCTCTCGTACATCGCCACCCTCGACACCCCGGGCGTCTACGACGAGCTCCACACCAGGCGCAATGGCCTCTCGTCCGCCGAGGTCGAGGCCTCGCGCGAGGAGCACGGCGCCAACCTGATGGCCCAGGCCGAGCGCGTGCCGGCCCCGCTGCGCTTCTTGCAGGCCTTCGGGGACCCCTTTGTGCTCATCCTCTTGGCGCTGGGAGTGGTCTCCCTCGCCACCGACGTGATCTTTGCGGCACCAGGCACCAAGGACCCGGCAACTCCCCTGCTGATCGCAGCCATGGCACTGGTGTCGGTCATCCTGCGCTTTGTGCAGGAGACGCGCGGGGCTGATGCCGCCGCAGCCCTCGCGGAGAGCATCGAGACAACCTGCTGCGTGGAGCGCACGGGCACAGGCCGCACCGAGATCCCCTTGGACGAGGTCGTGGTGGGCGACATCGTGCACCTTGCTGCAGGCGACATCGTGCCCGCCGACCTGCGCATCGTGGCAGCGCGCGACCTGTTTGTGGGTCAGTCGGCACTCACGGGAGAGTCGGATGCCATCGAGAAGGTCCCCACCCCGACCGACGGCCTCCTTCCCCCGCTCGAGGCAGCCAACCTCGCCTTCCTCGGCACGACGGTCATCTCCGGAACGGGAATCGGCGTGGCCACGCGCGTGGGCGAGCAGACCGAGCTGGGCAACATTGCCGCGCGTCTCGACGCATCGGGCAAGCAGACCGCCTATGACCGCGGCATCCGCGACGTGTCCCTGCTGCTTGTCCGCCTCATGGTCATCGTGTGCCCATCGTCTTCGTCATCAACGTGCTGACCAAGGGCGATTGGCTCAGCGCGCTGCTGTTCTCGCTCTCGGTTGCCGTCGGACTGACGCCCGAGATGCTGCCCATGATCGTGACCACGTGCCTGGCCAAGGGCGCGGTCGACCTCAGCCGCAGCAAGGTGGTGGTCAAGCGCCTGGACGCGATCCAGAACCTTGGGTCCATCGACGTGCTGTGCTGCGACAAGACCGGTACGCTGACCGAGGACCGCGTGGTGCTGGAGCGCCATCTCGACGTCACAGGCCACGAGGACATGCGGGTGCTGCGCCATGCCTTCCTCAACAGCCACTTTGAGACCGGAATGCTCAACCTCATCGACACGGCCATCATCAAGTGCGCGCACGACGAGACCGGCCTGGACGACAGGTCCCTTGTCGCAGACAACTTCCTGGTAGACGAGCTGCCCTTCGACTACGAGCGCCGTCGCGTGAGCGTGGTCGTGGGCGACGAGGCAGGCCATACGCGCATGATCACCAAGGGAGCGCTCGAGGAGATCCTCTCCATCTGCAGCAGCGTGGAGCTTGGCGGCAAGACCGTTCCCCTCACCGACCAGCTCGAGGCCGAGGTGCTCGAGCGGGCGCACGACATGTCCGATGACGGTATGCGCGTGCTGGGCGTCGCATGCAAGGACGACCCTGCGGGCGTAAGCAACCTGACCGTAGAGCACGAGCGCGAGATGACCCTCATCGGGTACCTGGCATTTCTCGA
>CAMYZR010000314.1 GCA_947303905.1 uncultured Atopobiaceae bacterium | reverse complement strand
GACCAGCCGCCCTCGTCATGCTCCTTGCGGACGTCCAGCTTCTTCCCGCAGAACGGGCATCTCGGCTTGCTCACGCTTCCTCCTCAAGCAGTAGCGGACAGTTGTCCGGTATGTCGTTCATCGCGATGATTGGCGGCACCTCTCTCCTGTTCTCGGGGTCGATGTCGCAGAAAGTGTCGAAAAGCGGCCCGACGGCCATAATCACGTGGTCATCCGTCCGCAGATACTCCCGCTGCGCGATGGCTACGCTCGCGGAGAAGAACGCGCAGAAGTGGCACTTTCTCGGCACGAGCGGATTCCCCATTCTCGGCAGCATCGCTAGTCACCGATGATGCTGTACTTGACCATGCCGGTCGGCACGCGGCCGTACATGTCGCATGTGACCTTGACCACCTCTGATTGCATCCTCTTTCCTTCCTGATGTTTTCGCGTATCTGCATCCTCGTGCGCCAGCGTTTCACCGTTGGCGACCCGTATAAGATGTACTCGTCGAACCTGCGCCAGAACGCCTCCACAAGACGCCTGTCCATCAGAACGGCACCTCGCCGAACTCGCCGGGAGAGAACCGCTTGGCTGGCTGGTCCTCGTCCTCTAGGTAGCTTGCGTAGAACACCTTCCTGAAGTCATCCTCAGTGGCCTTCTCGCGCTCCATCCATCGCTTCTGGCAGTCACGCTTCAGCCACATGTCCAGCGTCCTGTCACCGCTATGCACGCCACGTCTCCCTTGGTGATGCTCGTGGCACAGAAAGACCGTCGCGCCCTCCCTGTCAGAGATTGCGCGACGGCTGCTTGGGTAAATATGGTGAAGCTCTACGTAGGGGTTGCCGCATATGAAGCAACCCTCGTCCCTGTCGGGATACAGGCTCGGCTTCCTCATCCAGCCTCCTACATATTCCCGACCCCGAGCCCAGGCCCACCAAGCTCGTGCGCTATCTGGTTGTCGATGATGCGGAGCTCCAATTTGAGGGCTTGGATGGAATCCTTGTTGGCGTCGTAGATTACCTGCGCGAAATCCCTGGCATGCCTGAGCTCGGCGACCTCTGGGACACCATATGCCGTGAGCTGTATGAGGGTCACGGGCATACCCTCATCCCTCAACTGCAGACACTCGGCCCTCAGGCGAACCTTGTAGTCACGCTCCGCGTCGGCAAGCGCGGCACCGTTGACCCTAAGCTCCTTGATGCAGTTCATAAGCTGCCTCTTTCGCAGCTCGAGCTCCTGATACAGGTCCATGCGTCACCTACCAATCTCTTCCGCGTACACGACCGCTATCCCTAGCTCCTCGGCAATCATCACGCAGTTCCGCGTGCCAGCTCCGCCTGGGAAGGCTATGAGCATGTCTATCCCTGAGGAGAGCATCTCCCTGTTCCGAATCGGGCCAGCAGCTCGGCCATACTTCTTCCAGTCGGCGGGGTGCGGCTCCGTCATGCCGATGTGCGACGCGACATCTGCCGCCAGTGTGTCAGCGCCACGGCACGCGCCATGCACGAGGACGTCGTTGCTGGAGAAGCTGACGGCCCCTAGCGCCTTGCGCACCATCCAGACGTCGGAGAAGTCGCGCCCGCCAGTCACGGCTATGCGCCTCATACGACCTCCAGCGGCTTGACATCGTCGCGGCTTTCTCCCGTGAAGGTGAGGTACGCGGTGCAGTCCATACCCTCTGGGAACTTGACGAGCCTCTGCGTGGCGAACGCCTTGATTGCCGCGTCCACGCATTTGCGCATCTTCGTTATGGTCACGTCCGAGAACGAGTGCATGCTAGTGCCATACTCGCCATATTGGTCACACCATGCCAAGGTCGAGTCCATGAACTCGGCCAGCTGGTCGAGCACGTCGTACGGGTCTAGGAGCATGCTCCCTCCTTACCGACCCAGCTTTTCCAGGCCTCAGGCTTGATGACCAACAGGTTCTCCGGCCTGTTGAAGACCTTCCCGCGCAGCTTCTTGCCGACGCTGCCCTCGACCTTGAACCAGACCTGGTTCGGGTAGACGTCGGTCACCGTCCCCGCGATAAGTCCGTCAGATACCCTGGCCCCTCATGTCCTTGGCCTCGCTGTCCATGAGCCCTCCTACTTCTGCTTCAGCAGGTACTTGTTCGACACGGCCTTGAGCTGCATGGTCGGGCCAAGACATACGCCGACTCCACGGGCCTCATACTCGTTGAGGTCGCCGCGTCCAAGCACATGCACCACGATGCCCTCGTCAGGCTTGCCGGGCGTGATGTTGCCCCTCAGCCCATCCACGTAAGCGAGCATGTCGGAAGTCGACTCGAACTGGCTGATGTCGAGGTCAAGCCTCGGGACGCACTGCTCGGGCATGACGGAATACGGGTCGACGTACTCACGCGTCCCCATGTCGAACACGGAGAACACGAACAGCCTCGGCTTCTCTAGGCCAAGCCTGTTGCCGCCAATCTTGGGGCCGCAAAGCTCGGCCTGCACGGTGATGCCCGGATTGGCCTCGCAGTAGTCGACGATGCCCTGTGCCTTGGCGCACTCGTAGGCGGTCTGCCCGATGCCGGGCTTGGTCAAATCAAAGATGTTGTTATGCGAGCAGACCTTCGTCTGGCCATCGCGGGGGTCGCACGTGACGGTTATGCTGGTGCCGTCTGCCTTCACCGACACGAAGTAGTCCATCCGAGCTATTCTGCTGAGCGTATCGGAGGAGATGTTCTGGACGCGCGTCGCGTCGGTACGTGGCGCGAACCACGTGTCGTAGCGACCGACGAACTCGGCCTGCATGTTCATGTCCTCCCACTCCCACACTCCGCACTGCTTGCTGATGTTCACGTTGCGGTCGCATAGGTCGGCGAGAACGTCGGGGTTGATGTCGAAGTCGGCGGGGTCCATCACGAGTCC
>CAMYZR010000313.1 GCA_947303905.1 uncultured Atopobiaceae bacterium | reverse complement strand
GATCCGACCTGCGCCTCTGCGCTCTGCATGCCACCCCAAGGGTTTGGCACGCTCAGGTAGTAGTAGTCCACATACTGACCGCTTGCATACTGGCTTCCCCGCTTGAGGAAATCGCCATAGACCTCGTAGTCCTCGGCACTCTCGTCGTCAGCGAGCGGGCGTATGAAGTGCGTGCAGCTCAAGGGGCGAGTGATGGAGCCGCTGGTGTCATCAATCTCGTCGATGCGTAGAGCGTCGTTGTAGAACTTGTAGGTCACGTCGGTGAGGCCGGCAAACATGTCGCCTGCGAGGGCCACCACGCGCTCGGGGAAGACGAGCGTAGAGCCGTCGAGGCCCGTGCAGTTGCGGAAGGCGGCCACGCCAAAGGCGAGGTCAGCGCCCTCGTCAGCTATGGTCAGGTGCTTGAGGCCCGCATTCTCGAAGGCAAAGCTGCCCACCCAGGTGGCGGAGGCGCCCAGCGCCAGGTCCTCAACGCTACTGCATCCCTGGAAGGCATAGTCGCCAATGGTGGTGAGCGATGCGGGGAAGCTTGCAACCTGCAGGTTCGCGCAGTCGGTGTAGGCATAGTCGCCGATGGTGGTGAGCGACGGCGGAAAGCCCGCGCTCTGCAGATTGGTGCAGCCGTAGAAGGCGTAGTCGCCGATGGCGGCAAGCGAGTCGGGCAGGTCGAACTGCGTCAGCGTTGTACAGTAACGGAATCCGCTAAGCTCGACAAGCTGCGAGGCACCGGAGGACACCGTAGTCAAGCTCTGGCAGCCGCGGAAGGCATCCAGACCGATGCTGGTAAGCGACGCGGGCAGGGTAAGCGTAGTGATAGATGCGCCTCTGAAGGCCTCCTTGCCGATGGTCTGGAGGTTCCGGCCGAGTGTGAGGGTGGCGATGTGGGAGTCCGTCCAATTCTCTGCACTATAGTTGCGTGCATCGTAGCCTTCTTCATCCAGCCGCTCAAAGATATCGCAGTTGACCTCGCGGCGGTTGAAGGCGCCATCGCCAATGGTCGTTACAGAGTCAGGGATGCTGATGGACGTGAGCTCAGCGGCGCGGTCAAGGTAGTCGTCATCCGCCCAGTCGGTGTTTTCGGTGTTGTATCCCGTACCCTCGTTATCAGAGCTCCGCTTTCCCGTGCCAAAGGCGTGGTCCCCAATGGTAACGAGACCATCTGGCAAATCGATGCTGGTGAGCGGAGCATTGTAGAAGGCATAGTTGCCGATGCTCTCCAAGCCATCCGGGAACGTGACCGTAGTCAGCCGCAGACAGTGGTTAAAGGCATCCGGTCCAATGGAGGCTACGGTGTCAGGCAATTGGATGCTGCGAATTCCCGACTCGTGGAAGAAGGAGCCGGGAATCGTGGCAATCTGGCAGCCCGCAGCAAAGGTGACCGACTCGAGATGCTGGCTTTGGCCGAAGTCTCCTGCGATCTCGGTGACCGTCGCTGGGATGGCGATGCTGCGGAAGGCGTTATTCACACCGAAGGAGAGCTTGGTGACGTCGAGACCCATGATCTGCGAGGGTATGACGAGGTCAACGCTGCCGTTTTCCAGTGCTTCGCCCTGTTTATAGATGGCTCCGACTTCGCAGGTGCCCGTTCCGTCTGAGTCAGAATACTCGGTCACGTCGACGACATACGTGAGGCCAGTGCTCCTGTCAAGCAGGGGAATACTCTCGCGGTACCCGCTTGTGTAGTACCACGTCTCCGCGTAGGGCGTAAGGATGGTCTCTTCCTCAGGATCGCCGTTGATGTCATCCTCGTCGACGATGTCTTGAGACTGGAGCACGATGTCTTCCTCGTTGGTGTCGGTAGCGTCGTCACCTTCTGCGGCCGCGTCGGGCGCATCAGTGTCCTCGTCCGTCTGCGTGGCGTCGTCCTGCTGGGTGTCGGTTACCTCGTCTTCCTGCGACGGGGCGTCTTGCTCTGGTGCGGAGTCCTCCTGCGAAGCCTCGTCCTGAGGCACCACTTCCTCCTGAGGCTCGGTCTCCTCCTCGGCAGCGAACTCAAGGACTTGCTCCTCGGTCGTCTGGTCACCATCACCTGCGTCAATCACCTCCGCCCACGCCTGGGCAGGGAACAGCTGCAACGTCAAGGCAAACGTGATGACCAATGCAAGGAACCTGCGACACATCATGGCAACCTCTTCTTGTATAGGGACCGACGAGAGACAATGCAACAGTCTCAACCTACATAAAGAACGAAGCCACCTATAGTCTAGTTTTTCGTATAGGCCACCTTCTACCTGCTATTTTCCCTGTCAGAGGGGGTTACCCCCTTTGCCATGCATCTGGCACAGGGGGTAACCCCTTCTGACAGGTCGTTCGGACGGATTCGACCACACCGCGACCTACGCCGCAAACTCTGCTGATCTGGCGATTACTAAAGCCGCGCCGTATCAAGAGGCGTATTGCCTCGTCGCGCTCTTCAATGCCGCGTGAAGAGATATTGCAGTTTCCAAGAAGCATCTTCGCTATGCTAACCATCTCATCGTCCTTCAGGTGCCCTTTTAGGCGGCTGCCGGGGAACGCGTAAGTTGTCATGTTGCAAGCTTGACTCCAGCTGATGAAGCCCTCGCGTCCTCCCAGCAAATCAAGCACGGTGTCCGTATCGGTGATGCCGCTTCGCCCCAAATAGTCCTTGGCGCTGCTCCATTCATATGCAGACGCGGGACATATGCCCGCAACAGCGGGATTGGCGTGAACATACCGGACCGCACATAAGAGATAGTTCTCGGTTTCTATCGGCTCGCTCCAGAAAGGCCTGACGAGTATCCCGCCTTTTCGCCCCGTTTCTTCGGCCACGTGCTTGCCGTAGCGTTCGTCAATCATCTTCATGAAAGCGGAGAGCATATCGTGCTCATCCTCAAGTA
>CAMYZR010000312.1 GCA_947303905.1 uncultured Atopobiaceae bacterium | reverse complement strand
CGCGGTCGACCTTGCCGTTCTTGGTGAGCGGCATCTCGTCGATGTGACGCAGGGTTGCCGGCTGCATGAACGAGGGAAGCGTCTCGCGCACCTTCTCGGACAGCTCCTTCTCCTGGGCCGTCCCCTCAAAGAACGCGTGGAGCAACTTGCGCTTGGCGTTGAAGACGCAGCGGCAGCGGTCCACTCCCGGCAGCTTCTCGATGGCATGCTCGATGTCCTCGAGCTCGATTCGGTGGCCCTGGTACTTTATCTGGTTGTCCCTCCGGCCGCGGAAGAACAGCATTCCCTGCTCGTCGAAGGATGCCACGTCGCCCGTGTTGTAGACGCGGTCGGGATAGCGGTCGTTGAGCGGGTTCTGGCCGAACGCCTTGGACGTCAGCTCGGGCTGCCCCAGGTAGCCGAGGGCGAGGGAGGGCCCACGCACCAGGAGGTTGCCCTCGACGCCCGGCTCGCTGACCTCGTGTCCCTTGTCATCCGCCAGGATGACGTCGCAGTGGGGGAAGGGAACGCCCAGGGGCACGCCCTCCTCGTACGCATGGTCGGGATCGAGCACGTGGTACAGGCAGTTGCAGGTGATCTCCGTCGGGCCGTAGAGGTTGACGAAGGTGGCCTGCGGCAGGTGCGTGCGCCACGACTTGAGATGGCGCTTGGGCATGGTCTCGCCGCTGAACATGACGGTCCTGATGCTGGAGAAGTCGGCGACGTCGAGGGCGTGGTAGGTGCTGACCAGGCACAGGGCGGCGACCGCCCAGATGAGCACCGTCACCCGGTTCCTCTCGAGGTATGCGGCGAGGTCCGCCGGCTGCATGAAGAGCCGCCTAGGGATGATGACCAGGGTGGCCGAGGCGGCCAGCGTCGAGTAGATGTCCTTGGTGGAGACGTCGAAGTCGAAGGGCGCCTGGTTGCCAAGGCGGTCGGTGTCGCGTATCCCGAGCGTGTCGACAAACGCGTCGATGAAGCTGATGATGGCATGGTGACTGATGACGACGCCCTTGGGCACGCCCGTTGAGCCTGAGGTAAACAGCACGTAGGCGGGCATGGTCTCAATCGACCTGCTCCTGATGGTCGCGAGTGCCTCCTCGTCGACGGCATGGCTTGCAAGGTTGGCAAAGGGGCGGATGATCAGGCCAAGGTCCATCTCCCTCACGCGCTGCTCGGTGGTCTCGTCCACGATGATCGACGTCTGTCCCACCGCTCCCACGATGCTGCGCAGGCGCTCCGTGGGGATGTCGGGATCCACGGGAACATAGTGACCGCCCGCATAGAGCGCGCCGAGCTGGGCCGCGAGGGCGTCCGCGCCCTTCTCCATGCAGACGATGACGCCGCGACCAAAGGCATCGGTCTCCGCCAAGGCGCTGCCGACCCTTCGGCATACGTCGTATAGCTGGGCATAGGTAAGCGACCTGTGCTCGTCTATGACGGCGCAGGAGGTGGGGTGCGTCGCAACGGACCCCTCTAGGTAATCGAGAACGTTTGTCCTCATCTAGCATCTCTTTCGTCAGCGGTCTTTCAGCATACTGAATGATACTGACAAACTGCTGTGCATTGGTGCCACATCAAGTGATAGCCAGAGAATTGAACCGTGTTAACAAATTGTGTGTAAGAGTCCCGCGCGTCGTCGCAATGGGGGAACAAACCGGTGCCACCAAAACGCAGAAGACGTCCCGTTGGGTGCGGTGTACTAAGGCGGGTACCTCAAACTCGAATATTTGAAAACGACAACTGCGAAAACTCTGTCGCTCAATCGAGTTTGAGGTACCCGCCAAAGTACACAACAAAAGTCCCCTGACATTCAGGGAGAACGTCAGGGGACCATCGCACGTTATTCTGCGTTTTCTAGATCAGGCCGAGGTGCTTGAAGGCGTTCCACATGCCGTCCTCGTCCACGTCGTCGGTGATGTAGTCGGCAGCGGCCTTGATCTCGGGGCCACCGTTGCCCATGGCCACGTTGTAGGCGCAGAGCTCGAACATGGAGAGGTCGATCTTGGCATCGCCGAAGGAGATGGTGTCAGCCTGGCTAGCGCCGAGGTACTCGAGCAGCACCTCGATGGCGTGCTTCTTGGTGATGCCCTTGGGGCCGAGGTCGCCAAAAAGCGCCTGCTCGTCCTTGCCGCCCCAGGTGTTGGCCTCCATGTCGGGGAACTCGGTGCGAGAGTCGACGTGGTCCTGATAGCTGGAGAGGATGAAGCTCACCTTGTTGACGTCGTCGCGATAGAGGTCGTCGGTGCGGATCATGGAGTTGACGAAGCTCTGGCCTGCCGCCTTTGCAGCCTCCTCGGTTGCACCCTTGCCCATGGCGTACTTGTACATGGTGGCAGGAGCCTGGACCTCAAACCAGTGGTTGATGTACATGCCACTGTTGGCCTCGAGGTAGAAGCCCAGCTCGCGCTCGTTGCACCAGTCGACGATGTGCTTGACCTGGTCGACGGTGAGCGCCTGATGCATGACGACCTTGCCGTCGTCCTCCACGTAGCCGCCGTTGGCGCCAATCATGCCGTCCAGTTCGGGAAGGTCGCGCTGCTCAATCTCGGCCTTGGAGCATCCGGTGCAGATGTACACCTTGTGGCCGTTGGCGCGGGCGAGCTCGACTGCCTTGGCGGCAGACTCCGGGCACACGGCATCGTAGTTGATCAGCGTGCCGTCGACATCGAGAAAGACGATCTTGCTCATAGCGGTTCCCTTCCCTAGATTCGGATAGCTCCTTCCCTTGATGGTCTCATCCTAGCAGAGGATGCCAGTGTGGCACGTGCGACAATGGTTGTCGCTCGCATGAAAAAGGCCCCGGCTTGGAGCCGAGGCCTTTCGATATTGCTTGCGAGGTTTAGTCTTCGGGCTTTGCGGGAGGTTCCCCTCCTTCGTCGCCAGGGCC
>CAMYZR010000311.1 GCA_947303905.1 uncultured Atopobiaceae bacterium | reverse complement strand
AGGTGGCCGTGGGGCGCCGCGACGCCGTGCACGTCTTCGGCGACGACTACGACACGCCCGACGGCACCGGAGTCCGCGACTACATCCACGTGATGGACCTGGCCGCCGGGCACGTGGCGGCCCTCTCCTGGATGGGCGGCCGCAGCGGCTGCGAGGTCTTCAACCTAGGCACCGGCAACGGCACCTCCGTGCTCGAGATCGTGAGGGCCTTCTCCGCGGCCTGCGGGCGCGAGCTGCCCTACGTGATCGAGCCGCGCCGCGCCGGCGACGTGACCGCCAACTACGCCGACTGCACCAAGGCCCGTGAGATGCTCGGCTGGGAGGCCAAGTATGGCATCGCCGAGATGTGCCGCGACAGCTGGAACTGGCAGTCGCACAACCCCAACGGATACGAGGGATAAGTCCATGGCATATGACGGCGGCAAGGCGTTTGCCACATACCTCGCGCAACGCAGGCCCCAGATCGAGGACTTCCTGGCGCGGTTCACGCCGCGTCCCGAGGACAGCACCGTGCACGCGGCGGCTGATTTGGCTCGCTACCTGTACGAGCCCCTCGCACGCTTTACCGCAAGCGGGGGCAAGCGCACCCGTCCGGTGCTCTGCCTTCTTGGCGCCCAGGCTGCGGGCGTGGACCCCATCTGCGCACTTTCGACCGCAGCGGCGGTCGAGTACTTCCAGAGCGCCGCGCTCATCCATGACGACATCGCCGACAAGAGCGAGCTCCGCCGTGGAGAGCCGTGCCTGCACGTCACCGAGGGCACGGGCGTGGCCGTCAACGTGGGCGACCTCGCGTTGGTGACCATGTCAGCCGGTCTCTTGGTTGACACGTCGCTGGAGAACGACACCTGCCTGCGCATCCTCTGCGAGCTTGCCTACATGCAGCAGCGCACGCTCGAGGGCCAGGCCCTCGACCTGGGCTGGGTGCGCGACGGCCGCTGGGACGTGACGGTCGACGACTACCTGTACATGGCCTCGCACAAGACGGCCTACTACTCCGCGGCGACCCCACTTGCCTGCGGGGCCATCTGCGCGGGCGGTTCGGACGAGCTGGTGGAAGCGCTGTTCTCGTTTGGCCTCGACACCGGCCTGGCCTTCCAGCTGCAGGATGACCTGCTCAACCTGGTGGGCGACCCCGCCGACCAGGGCAAGGACTATCGCAGCGACATCACCGAGGGCAAGCGCACCCTGCTCGCCGTCTGGGCCCTCACGCATCTTGAGGGGGATGCGCGCGCCGAGCTGCAAGGGCTTCTGGAAAGCGGTACCACCGACGTGGCCGAGCTCGCTCGTGCCGTGGAACTCATCGAGGCGTCCGGGGCAGTCGACTACGTGCGCTCGTACGCTCACGAGCTCGCAGATCGCGCTAAGGCGCACCTTGAGGGAATCGAAATTGACGCCAAGGCGAGCATCGTGCTCGAATCTATGGCAGACTTCTTTGTGGAGCGTCTGGGATAGCCGGACGCAACGGTAAGGCAGGGTGCCTTGGAGGCGCCCTTGGGGAGGGACATGGAACCGATTAGGGAAGGCGCTCAGGGCGCCGCAGTCGAGGACATTCAGATGCGCTTGACCGCGCTGGGCTACGAGATCGGCGACGACGAGCGTAACAGCCAGACCTTTGGACCCGCGACGGCGACCGCCGTTGCTCGCTTCAGGATCGACCATGGCCTGCAGCTAGGCTCCGAGGTCGATACGGCCACATGGTCCACGTTGGTCGACGAGGGATACCGCATGGGCGACCGCACGCTCTACCTGCGACTCCCCAACCTTCATGGCGCCGACGTGCGTCAGCTGCAGACCTGTCTCAACATTCTCGGCTTCTCCTGCGGTGAGGCGGACGGATACTACGGCGTGCACACCGAGGCGGCTGTCAAGTCGTTCCAGGAGAGCCAGGGGCAGCTTGCTGACGGCATGGCCTTCCCTGACACCTTTGATGCCATCGAGCGCCTGCACCACGTGTGGGGCGGCAAGCCGGCCGCCGGCCCCCATCCCATGGGCGGCATGGGCTTCGCGCGCGCAGCCGAGGTGCTCGAGCACGTGCAGATCTCCATGGCGGCAGAGGACCCCATCTCGCGCAACGTTGCCGGTCGCATCTGGAACCTCGCGTCGGCAACCAACGACAAGAGCGGTCTGGACCTCGTGGACGACCCGCACAACGCCCGCGAGGGCGACAAGCTCGTGCTGGTGCTGGCCACCTCTCCCCTCAAGGCCGGGTCGAAGATGTCCAACCTCAGCACCATCGACCTGGACACGCTGCCGCAGCGCATCCGCACGGCCTGCGAGAGCTCGCTGAGCGACCCTCCCGTGATCAGGCTTGAGATGCCCTTTGGCAGCAGCTACGACGGAACCTTTACCACAGGAGACGCCCAGACGCTGGCCGTGACCCTGCTCGACGTCATCTGCGCAGCATTCGAGTAAAGCGCGTTATATCACGATGTGGGGGTGGCCCCGACCATTGGAGACGGTTCCTCTTGGTCGGGGTCACCCCTTGTCTTACCTGTCGTGACAGCAAATCTAGGTGCTGCCAAAAAGAGAACAGGCCAGACAAATAACCTGTCTGACCTGCGGAAATGCGTGGCTGGGGCACTAGGATTCGAATCTAAGTTTCCGCGTATGTTTTTGCGTATGTCCTTGCATCCTCATACCTGTTTTGACGGTATATACCTGCGGTTTTATGTTTGCTGATGCATTGGCATGTAATCTAATGTATGATGAAACCGTAAAAAGATATGCCCAAGATATGCCCAAGAATCAAGGAGCGCGGCATGGCCTACGAAAGCGGACTCAGCTATGAAACCCTGCGAGCGATCGCCGACGCCGGGGCGATTGACTCCATCAGTGCGGGTAGCGCCCAAATCCATGGCAAGAAGTGGCGCGCCGTGCTTACGTATCA